>NZ_DKIK01000118.1:0-16485 GCF_002454215.1 Acinetobacter sp. UBA6720 | reverse complement strand
CGCTCCATGTCTTGATCGCCTGGCATTGCAGGTTCTTCAGCCACTGAAATTGTATTTAAATAAGGCGTGTTTAAACGCTGAATAGGGACATGTTTAGCGATTGCTTGTTGATACAGTTTTTCCAGTAGAAAAGCTGCACGCTCAGTCCCCATGTGTTGTAAAACGGAGTCAAACGCATCTTGCCATTCTTGCGTTTCTTGCGCGTCAGTATCACCATAAAACGCCATAATTCACCTATTTCGATATCCTAATCTTATGAGCTAATATGTATCATACTTTCGTCCTATAAGAGTATCGCTACAGCTGAATATGGCCCACCCCTACTATTTAGCAGCTAAATAGTCATTGACCATTCGTTACCCAAGTTAACAAAAAACCGCCAATTTAGGCGGTTTTTTATACATTTAATGCGATTTTTTGATGCTAATTTAGGTTACGTCAGACCTGTATTCCTTTTCAAACATCAGACCAACGGTAAGTTCGGATCATCGTTCAAAACGGATTAAGGCAACATTGCGAGATAAGTCGATGGGTTTTTACGTTGACCATCTTTAACTACTTCATAGTGTAAGTGTGGGCCAGTACAACGACCTGTACAGCCCACATTCGCAATATGCTCACCAGCGTCTACACGGTCACCAACACGAGCGATTAAACGTGAAGCATGTGCATAACGTGTGATATACCCGTTACCATGGTTAATTTCAACATATTGCCCATAACCTGTACCCCAACCTGACTTGGTCACAATTCCTGGGCCTGTTGCGTAAATTGGAGTACCACTTGGTGCAGCAAGATCAAGGCCTGAATGACGTTCTGCACGACCATTCATCGTACGACCGCCATAGTTTGAACTGACCCGTGCGCTTGGTAATGGATGTGCAATTAGCCATGAATGAGGGTTGTTTGAAAAACCTTTTGAAGAAGATTCTGAGCCGTATTTTTTAGCCAGTGAAGCATTGTTAAGCTCAACTGTTTTCTCACGGAGCTGCACTGACATTTTCGTTTCAGCAGGAAGATCAATATCATCTGCAGTATAAGCACCTTCTGACAAAGTGCGTGTCAGTTGCTCAATTCGATCCGAAGATGCGTTATTTGTATTGAGCTCAACTAAATCGGCGAAGGCCACAGACGCAGCCGATGCCGCAAAAGAAAAAGCCAACAAAATACGTCGCATATGCATAAAAAAACCTCTTCAAACTGTTCTTACAAACATTTCTTGCGTGATCTCGTCCTTGATATCTACTGAAAAGAACGCATAAGATTAAGACATCAACATGAAGGAAATATGTATGTCCGAACCAGTGAATCTCTTTCAACAAACAAGAAAACACATAAAAACAGGAAACTTAACGTTTCTCTCAAAGCAAGTTGCTGCATGGCAGAAACTCACTAAACTGATCCAACCTATCCTACCGCAACCAGAGCAGTGGCAGGTTGTTTGTTATCAATATGGTATTTTGACGATTACCGGCGAAAATCAAGCGATGATTAGTCAACTTGGTTACCTTCAAAAACAATATATTGCACAACTGTCGCAACTTGACGAGTTTAAGGACTTACAAAAACTCCAAGTTCGTTTGAGAATCCCATCCCAAACACCCGCAAAAATACAATCTATTTCAAGATCGCTCAGCACCGAAACTCAAGATCTAATTCGAGGTGCTGCTGACTTTGTGAGCGACCCTAAGCTTAGCCAAGCAATGCGCCGTTTGGCAAGCAAAAAAAAGTAACCCAGCTTTGAATACGGTCTAAACCCAATTACTTAAATGTGAAATACATCACAATATCAAAAGTTACAATATAACATCACATAGCAAAGACAATGACTTAAGTCACACTCACGTATGGAATTGGACACTGATCTTCGTCATCAAATGTTACAATTTCATAGCTACTTGGGTCACTTTTAACATTGCGTAATAACTGATTATTCAAAGCATGGCCTGACTTATATCCATCAAATTTAGCAATAATTTGGTGACCAAGCAGATAAAGATCACCGACGGCGTCTAATATTTTGTGACGAACAAATTCATCCGAAAAGCGTAAACCTTCTTCATTCACTACACCTGTTTCATCAACCCCAATTGCATTATCTAAACTGGCCCCCAAAGCCAAATTATTGGCCTTGAGATAATCCAAATCCTTCATAAAACCAAAAGTACGGGCTTCACTGACTTCATAAACGAAGGTTTCAGTTGAAAAATCAATAGTGGCTGACTGATATTCTTTCTTAAAGGCGGGGTGATCAAAATCAATAGTAAAATTCAGTTGAAACCCTTTATGTGGGCTGAAAATGGCGCGTTTGTCGTCAATGAGTGCTTCAACAGGCTTTAGAATTTTTATAAATTTTTTAGGGGCATCTAGTTCTTTTAGGCCGCCTTGCATGAGCAAGTAAATGAAAGGGCCAGCACTACCATCCATAATTGGCACTTCAGATGCAGACACTTCAATAATCAGATTATCAATGCCCAGACCAGCTATCGCACTCATGACATGTTCAATGGTACCCACCTTGGTATCCTCTTGAACCAAGTTAGAACACATAAATGCTTCTTGAATTAGCATTGCATTGGCAAGAATGTCTACAGGTGGGTTAAGATCAATACGACGAAATACAATTCCACCGTCCGCATGATGTGGCACAAAGTTAATTAAAACTTTTTGCCCACTATGCAGACCAATACCGCTTGCTTTTACGACACGTTGTAAAGTTCTTTGTTTCAACATGTTTCATATCATCTCACCACTAAACCGCTATACGTTAGCATATTTAGCCATTGATAAAAAACAAAAAGGTAGTCAGAGACTACCTTTTCTTCAAATAATGCGGAATTACCACACGGGCAAGCACTACTTACGTTGTTGATTTTTCAAATAATCTTGAATACTCATTGGTGTTGGGCGCGCCGCACTCACAGCAGATGCAGAATTTGCTGTCGCAGCCGCATCTTGGTTCTGACGCTGGATTGCTGGTACATCATCATCTTCAACTACCGCTTGCGTTGTATGCCCATGTTGTGCTACTTGCACATGTGCATTTGGACGTTTCACGGGCTCAGCAGAATCTGCTGAATTTCGAGTCAAGCCAGTTGCAATCACAGTGACACTGATTTCATCACGCGCATCTGGATCAAATACTGTGCCGTAGAACACTTGGCCTTCGTCTAGATCGACAATTTGGTTCACAACATCAGTAATTTCTTCGATTTCACCAAAGGTGACATCATCGCCGCCCGTTACATTGATGAGAATACCTTTGGCATTCATGATGGTCACATTATCTAGCAACGGGCTACGGATCGCTTGTTCAGCCGCTTGACGTGCGCGGTTCTCACCACGACCTAAACCAGCACCCATCATGGCATAACCACGTGTGCTCATCGCTGTTTTCAAGTCAGCGAAGTCAAGGTTAATATGACCTGGGCGTACCACCAAATCAAAGATACTACGTACCGCATTAAGAAGAACATCATCGGCTTTTTTGTAGGCATCTTTCATTGAGATGTCACGGAAAACTTTTAACAAGCGTTGGTTTGGAATGATGATTAAAGAATCTACATGCGCTTCTAATGCTTCAATCCCTTGCTCAGCAGATTGAAGGCGACGCTTACCTTCAAAGTTAAATGGTGTCGTTACCACGCCTACGGTTAAGATACCCATTTCTTTGGCAATTTCAGCAACCACTGGTGCTGCACCTGTACCTGTACCACCGCCCATACCCGCAGTCACAAACACCATATCAGTGCCTTCAAGGTGCTGACGAATCAAGTCACGGCTTTCTTCAGCCGCTGCTTGACCCACATTCGGATTGGCACCTGCACCTAAGCCACGAGTACTTTGTTCACCCAACTGGATTTTGAATTGTGCATTCATACGGTCTAGCGCTTGCTTGTCCGTATTGGCACATACAAATTTTACACCTTGAATGTCTGACTCAAGCATGTGTTGTACGGCATTACCACCTGCACCACCAACACCAAACACAGTAAAACGGGCTTGACCGTTGCTATCGGTTTGATCATCTTCTAAAAATTCAAATGAGGCCATGACCTATAGATTTCCTAATTCGTTATTGGCAGTCACTTAAGCCCGTATACTGCCTTGATCTTAATAAACAAAATTGCTTTTAAGCATGCTGTGCAAGCCATAGCTTGTCAAGTTTAAGCGATGCGTTGTACAACTTCTTAACAATATTCCAAAAAAATTCAACTTAAAAAACAGATTTCAGCTTGTCATTGAGTCCAGACCAAGCACGCCCAACGCGTTTGAATAGCGATAGTTTTTCTGTATCTTCAGGCTCAACAATCGTTTCTTGTGTTTCACTTTGACTAAACATCAACAAACCCGCTGCTGTGGCATACTGCGAACGACGTAATGCTGCAATATTTTGCTCGTCTGCTGTCACATGCACAGGCGGATTACCCAAATGTGCTGATACGCCCAACATACGACGTGCCAACGTCACCATGCCTTCAATTTGGCTGGCATCACCGGTTAGGACCACACCATGATACAAACCATGGATTGCACCATTCCGCTCAAGTTCTTGGCGTACTTGACCTAAGATTTCCTCATAACGTGCAACCACAATCTCAGTCAACTCAATACGGCTAATCGTTTGCGGACCATCAATCCCTTGAATCTGAATCATATGGTCTGGTTTAACCGATTTAATATCAACACAACCATAGAGTAGTTTAATTCGTTCCGCTTCTTCAGTGGTTGTTTGTAACACAGCAGCAATATCTCGGGTGACATGCTCACCACCACGCTGTAAAGTATGCGTCAGTGCTAAACGCCCATCTAAATACACCGCAATGTTGGTGGTACCTGCACCAATATCCACTAAACAGACGCCATACTCTTTTTCATCTTTGAGCAGACTTGCTTCTGCCGTTGCCAAACAAGATACGACCAACTTTTCCACCCCGATATTGGCACCTTTAAGTGCGCGATCAAGGTTTTGCATAGTACTAATTGGTAACATCATCAGTTGATAATGACCAATCATACTATGTGCAGACATACGTATTGGGTTCTGTACCCATTCTGGTGAGTCATCTAGCTCAAAGCCCAACGGAACCGCACTGACCAGATAATGATCCGAGGTCATGTGGCTAGCTTTGGCCAACTCTAATGCACGAACCACTTCACTTGTTGTAATTGTATGGTCAGTATTTTCAACTGGTGTTCGTCCCGACGCATAAAAGCTCTTTAACTCTGCACTGGGAATAGATACCCATGCGGAATGGACACGGCATTCGGCCATATCTTCTGCTTCTTGCACGGCATTTTTTATTGCTGTAATGACTTTATCAAGACTTACAATTTTTCCTTTATTCATGCCTCGGTTACGAGCAGTTGCCATTCCTATCACTTGGATATTATCTGGCGCATGTACCTTACCAATCAAAACTGAAACTTTGTGCGTCCCAATGTCAATCGCAACAACTGAGGGAACCGCTTCATTCATTATTTACTACTACCATCACATGTTTGTTTAATTTATGGCTTTATGCCTCTGTTTTAAAGCCAAGTATTATGGCTTTGCTGCCACTCCACCTGCAATGCTTGTGTCATCAATCGTTACAACAAAATGACCATTTGCTATCTTTGGTGCAGCAGTATTCTTCCATTGAATGGCTAAGCCATTCCGATAACGCAAATCAATAGCGGATACTTTGTCCCAAACTGGCTTCAAATCACTTTGAGCCAAATAACTCAAGCGTTGTAGTTTACTCATGGTTTGATCCTGATCTACGATAACACGTAAACCCGAATCGAACTGCATAAACCAAGTCATCCGCTCCGTTAAATATAATTCTTTTAAACGCAGGTTGACTGGTTGGAATAACTGATTAATTTCATTATAACGGCGCATCATCATTTTTGATTGACTGATTGGGCCGTGCAATAACGGTAAATTTTGATTATTTTTCGGTGTCACTTCGCTAAACACATCACCACTATCACTTAAGAGACGCCCTGTCCCCCAACGTGCAATAGCATGCTTTGGCATGACACGAACGCGAATCGCATTCGGCCACGCACGCGAAACCACCACACGATCAATCCAAGCCAACTCTAAAGTTCGATCGCGAATGTCTTCTAAATCTGAGGTGAAATAGTTATGGGTGATGGTCGGTGACACATGCCCCATGACCTGACTCTTTTCCGCGTCAGAACGCGCGCCAACCACATCGAGTTCAGCCACGCGTGCATCTGTCATGACTTGATATAAGCCATAAATACCAACCAACAAGACCGCTATTGCAACGACCAACATCACCCAACCACCAAAATTCGCAAGCTTTTCCTTACGCGTTGGTGGTTTATCGTGTATCGACGTAATCGCTGCGCGTTTGCGGCGCATAGAAGCTGGTAATTGCGCCATTTAGTGAGTCGCACCTGTCAGTGTTTGCTCTAAAATTTGCACACAAAGCGCATCGAAGCTGTAACCCACTGCATTTGCCGCTTTCGGCACCAAAGAGTGACTGGTCATACCTGGTACAGTATTCACTTCAAGGAGCCAAAAGTTGCCTTGCTCATCTTGCATCGCATCAATACGGCCCCAACCACTTGCACCTACCGCTTGGAATGCACGAAGGCAAAGCGCTTGCAACTTTTGCTCTTCTTCAATGCTTAAACCGCACGGAATTCCGTATTCCACATCATTACGTTGATATTTTGCTTCATAGTCATAAAACGCCACATCCGCAGGCGGTTGCAGGCGAATCACAGGCAACGGTTGACCGTTTAAGAATGAAATGGTGAACTCACGTCCCGTAATCCATTTTTCAGCCATCACCACAGCATCGTGTTGCGTCGCTTTGGCAATTGCAGCCGCCAAATCTTCTGCTTTTTCAACCTTACTCATACCAACACTTGAGCCTTCATGTACTGGCTTGATAATCAACGGAAGCCCCAAGCTCGCCACCACTTCAGCCAAATCTGACTCTTGGCTAATAATGCGATAAGGTGCTGTAGGTAAGTCTGAACCCTGCCAAACTTGCTTGGTTTTCACTTTATCCATTCCGATTGCAGAACCTTGCACACCAGTTCCCGTATATGGAATATTCAACCACTCCAAGACGCCTTGAATTTGACCATCTTCTCCACCGCGACCATGCAACACAATAAACGCACGATCATACCCCACCAATTCGGTCACACTACGTTCTTGCGGGTCAAAAGCTTCAGCATTCACGCCCGAACGAACCAATGCGTCAAGTACAGCAGTACCACTATCTAGAGAAACCTCACGCTCAGCAGATTTACCACCAAGCAACACAGCAACTTTGCCGAATTTTGAAGCATTTGACACGTTGATATCCTTAAACTTTATAACTGTTTTATTGATTGAGTAATCACAAAGCGTGATTATTTTAAATACAAATGATTGTTTGCCAGCTCAATCGAGATAGCACCCACATTACCTGCGCCTTGCGTCAATAACAAGTCATCTGCTTGTAACACTTTTTTCAAGGCATGTTGCAGATTACCTTCAACGGGATCAATCAAGATCGGCTCTACATCGCCACGTAACCGAATACTACGTGCCAGTGAACGACTATCTGCACCGACAATCGGTTTTTCACCCGCAGGATAGACCTCAAGCAGCAACAACTGATCGACATGTGACAGTACATCCACAAAGTCATCGAAACAGTCACGCGTACGGCTAAAACGGTGCGGTTGGAACATCATCACTAAACGACGGTCTGGATGGCTTGCACGTGCAGCTTTAATGGTCGCTTCGACTTCTTTTGGATGGTGACCATAGTCATCCACCAATTTCACATTGCCACCTTCAATGTCAAATTCGCCCTGTACTTGGAAACGACGACCCACACCGCTGAAACTTTCCAACGCACGAGCAATCGCAGCATCAGATACACCTTCATCGGTCGCAATCCCAATCGCTGCTAGTGCATTTAAAATATTATGCAAACCTGGCAAATTGATGGTTAAACGTAAAGGCTCACGATCTTTACGCAAGACGGTAAAGTGCGACTGCATACCTTCTTGTTCAATATCCACGGCACGAATGTCATTGTCTTCATTAAAACCATAGGTGATCAATGGACGACCAATACGTGGCATGATTTCACGAATGTTGGCATCATCGCCACACACCACAGCCAAGCCGTAAAATGGAAGTTTTTGTAAGAACTGTACAAAAGTATCTTTTAAAACATCGAAGCTACCGCCGTAAGTGTCCATGTGGTCTGCATCAATGTTGGTCACGATGGTGGCCATCGGTTGCAAATGCAGGAATGAAGCATCTGATTCATCCGCTTCAGCCACGATAAAACGACTCGCACCGAGCGCAGCATTCACACCAGTACGGTTCAATAAACCACCAATCACATAGGTTGGATCAAGGTTTTCTTCTGCCAACATACAAGTGACTAGGCTTGTGGTCGTGGTTTTACCATGCGTTCCCGCAACAGCAATCCCATGACGGTAACGCATCAGCTCACCCAGCATTTCTGCACGGCGGACCACTGGTGTACGGGTTTCAAGTGCTGCTTTGATTTCAGGGTTTTCAGCATCAATCGCAGTTGACACCACAATCACGTTGGCACCTTGAATATTTTCAGCCGTATGACCGATATAAACTTTGATGCCATTTTCTTCAAGCTGTGCTGTTGTCTTTGACGCCTTGATATCCGAACCTGAGACTTTATAGCCTTGGTTCTTGAGCACTTCTGCAATACCACACATGCCCGCACCACCAATTCCAATAAAATGGATGTGCTTAATACGACGCATTTCTGGCACTTTAATAAGTTTTTTTGCTTGATCAGCAGGTGTAGATGGTGACATAAAATACTCGGTTTACAATGCTTGAATTAAACGAACCACTTGTTGGGTTGCATCGGGTTGTGCTTGCTGACGTGCTTTCACTGCCATTTCAGACAATAACTGACGGTTCATCAAGGGTAATAATAATTCTTTTAAACTTTCGGACGTCATACTTGCTTGTGGGCAAATTTTGGCTGCACCGATATTGGCTAAAAACTTTGCATTGGCCGTTTGGTGATCATCCACTGCACTCGGCAGCGGAACAAACACTGCAGCCACACCAGCAGTGGCAATCTCAGTCACGGTTAACGCCCCAGCACGGCAAATAATTAAGTCAGCATCGCTATAGGCTTGAGCCATATCTTCAATAAAAGGTTGAACCTCAACTTGAAGCTGTTCAGGTGCATCGGCATAGCGCGCTTGTGTCGCCTCTGCATGGTTTTGACCACACTGATGATAAACGCTTAAAGGCACATTGAGTTGCTTCAAGGCTTCAGGAATGCGTTCATTTAACGCTTGTGCGCCCAACGAACCGCCAACAATTAAGATACGCAGTGGCACGCCAGCTTTTTGACGCTCTTGATAGCGCCAAGACGGATTTAAAATTTCCGTAATTTCTTTGCGGACGGGATTACCCGTGGTCACAATTTTATCTTGTACAGCAAAGGTATTTGGAAAAGCTTGACATACTGTTTTTGCAATACGTGATAGCTGCGTATTGGTAAAACCCGCAATCGCATTTTGCTCATGAATAATCACTGGAATACCCAGTGCACGCGCAGCCAATCCACCCGGCCCAGCAACATAGCCCCCAAAGCCTGCAACCGCATCGACTTTGAGCTGCTTCATATAGCGCATTGCGCTTAGCGTGGCTTTTAAAATTTTAAAGGGTGCCAATACTTTGCGGACTAAGCCATTGCCACGCACACCTTGAATGTCAATTTGATAAATCGGGATATCGTGATTTTTAAGTAGGCGATTTTCCATACCTGTAGGCGTAGCAAGCCATGAGACTTGGCAGCCTTGTTGCTGTAATTCCTTAGCCACAGCAAGTGCTGGAAAAACATGTCCACCCGTTCCGGCAGCCATCATCATTACATGTTTCGGCTTTGTTTGTGTTGCTTCGGTCACAGTCTAATTCTTCAATTCTAAAATATGGAAACAAAATTCAATTTTAAGCGATCAATTGTAATCACAAACGCATAACCGCGAAAGATTATTTACTTTTTTTCAACAGGCATTTGATTGTTTTTTTCTACTGATTTTCGAGTTTAAACTAGATTTGTTATCAGATATACATTTTTACTCAAACTACCACACACATTTAAGCTCGACAGCACCATGTTTTATATCTAAAAATAAAACATTGAAGATGATTTTAATCAATTATTTAATATAACTCTAAAAGAATGGGAACCTCATTTTTAGCAAATAGAAATACCCTCTGAGCTGAAACATTTGAACAGAATGAAAATTTGTCATGCCATGTAGCACTGTGTGATTTATCTTCAACCCAATTTATACACTTTGCGGTAAGCCATGTCCTTATTTCAAAACTTCCCTATTCATTGAAATAAAAAAGGAACCTTTTCAGGTTCCTCTTTCTGTCGATTTAGCTGGCTTTACCTGCTTCCAAGACATCAAATAAAGTATCGGCAATCGAAGTACCAAATTGTGCATCAATCTCACGAATACAGGTTGGGCTAGTCACATTAATTTCGGTCACATAGTTGCCAATCACATCGAGTCCAACAAAAACCAATCCTTTTTCACGTAAGAAGGGTCCCACTTTCGCGGCAATCGCCTTATCATTTTCAGTCAAGGGACGGGCTTGACCCAAACCACCTGCAGCCAAGTTCCCACGCACTTCACCGTTTTGCGGAATACGCGCCAAACAGTAGGGAATCGGTTCACCATTGATCAGCAAGATGCGTTTATCTCCTTCAACAATTTCAGGAATATACCGCTGCGCCATAATCGGACGTGTACCCATTTCAGTCAGCATTTCTAGAGTTGAGCCGATGTTCACACCATCTTGATATAAGCGGAAAATTCCCATGCCACCCATCCCATCAAGAGGCTTCACAATCACATCACCATGTTCTTTGATAAATTCACGGATCAGGCTTTGTTGTGAAGTCACCAGTGTAGGAACTTGAAGTTCAGGGAACTGCGTAGCAAACAGTTTTTCATTACAATCACGTAAGGACTGTGGTTTATTGATAATCCACGCGCCTTCACGTTCCGCTTGTTCCAAAATATAAGTGGTATACACAAAGTTCATGTCGAACGGTGGATCTTTACGCATCAAGATCACATCGTAATCCGCCAAGGACTCTTTTTGTGGTTCGCCCAAATCATAATAATGATCGTAATCTTCAAACACTTTTAAGGGAGAAATCAGACCAAAGGCTTTGCCTTGGTCGATATATAAATCGTGTTGTAATGCATAACCCAGCTCGTGCCCGCGACGGCTTGCTGCCCATAACATTGCCATCGTAGAATCTTTTTTCAGATTCACCGTTTCAATCGGGTCCATCACTACCAGTACACGCATAAGTCTCACGCTCATATTTTTAAAACTTGGCAAAAAGTATAGCGAAGTTTTCAGCTTTGGGCACAACAAGTTGTGTATTAATTAAAGATTAAAAAATCTATTTTATTCAATTAGCTACAATACATTAGCATTATTAAATAAATTCAAAGTGCTTACTTGGTGGAAAGAAACAGTAAATCTACTGCTATTTCCACCTTCCTCGCAAATGGCTTCAACTTAAGCCAAAAGGCGTTGAATATCCTGAGCAATTTTTTCAGGTTTAACGATCGGCGCATAACGTTTCACCACCTGCCCTTTTTGATTAATCAGAAACTTGGTGAAATTCCATTTGATCCTTTGGCTGCCTAAAATGCCTTTCGCCTCAGACGTTAAATACTGATACAGCGGATGCGCAGTAGGACCATTCACATCAACCTTAGCAAACATCGGGAAAGAAACCCCATAATTACGCTGACAAAAACTGCCGATCTCTTCATTACTCGCAGGGTCTTGCTGCGCAAATTGGTTACATGGAAAACCTAAAACTAAAAGACCTTGTTGTTGGTAGTCCTGATATAACTGTTCCAAACCTTCAAATTGTGGGGTTAAACCACATTGGCTCGCGGTATTCACCACCAATAAAACTTTGCCCTGATAGTCGGCTAGATTTTTTTGCTCGCCTTCCAACAGCTCGGCCTGAAAATCATAAATTGTCGTCATTACATCTCTTCCATTCATCAAAATATCATTCGTTAAAGTCGCTTCAAGGGTTGACCTATAGCGGCAAATAATATTGCACACAATTAACTTGTGTGCAAGTTTATTACACGCAATATACTTCCACCTCCATTTCATTTATACTGTTTTCTAAATACCAATCCTCAAGGACATGCAACATGGCTGACACCCCACTTTTAGAAAACCGCGTGTGTTTTGCCATGTATTCCGCAACCAATGCCATGGTCCGTCAATACCGCCCACGCCTACAAGCCTATGATCTGACCTATCCGCAGTTTATTGTTTTATTGGCTCTATATGAGCAGGACAATGTGACGTTGACTGAAATTGGACAAAAAACTTTTTTTGACTCAGGCACCTTAACCCCCATTATTAAGAAGCTAGAAGAAAAACAATTTTTAAAGCGTGTCGCAGTCAAGGAAGATGAACGTATGAAAAAAGTCGTGCTTCTGGAAAAAGCACTCCTAGCTAAAGACAAAATTATGGCGATTCCATTTGAACTGGCATGTTCTTTAGGTCTAGATCCTCATGATTTGGCGACTATCCATCAACTGTGTCAGCGTTTTTTAAATGGTTTGGAACAGACCCAACACGCTGGTCGAGATGCTTAATGCAACAAGCGATTATTGGTTTTCATCTCGATGAAGAACATCATTGGGTAGCTGAGCTTGCCTGCGGTCACACACAGCATGTCCGCCATACGCCACCATGGCAAAACCGCCCGTGGGTACTAACTGAGCACGGACGCCAAGAAAAAATCGGCGTTCTTTTAAACTGTAAGAAATGTCTGGAAAATCCTGTTCAATAATGCTTTTCCAATGTCCTTCTGATTTTAAATTTATTACATATCAACTAATTAAAATAATTAAACAGCACCTTTAGCCATTCTTTTAAACCCAATCCAATTATGTAGGAAAAATGAATTTTCCACGAAGTCTTGTTCATTTTTAGTAAATGATTATAATTCTCACTTTTATTACCCATTTAATCTCTCTGAGCCTTCCCCATGACCAAACTTCAAGCCTACCCACTCCGTGGCTCCGCTCTATTCAAATATAGCTTACTCAGCTTTATGATTTTAAGTGCACATGCAGCCTATGCAGATGAAGCAACACTACAAAATAATGAGAACCCACCCTCTCAAGCGATGACAAACAAATCGGGCACAGCAGCAGTTCTACCCACCTTAAAAATTGAGGCAATGAGTGAACTTGATCCAATCAAAAGCTATGTCGATTATGATCAGGCCAATGTCACCCGTAATGGTCTAAAGAAAAAAGACATCCCTCAAACCATTGACACCATTGATGTACAGAAATATAAAATCTACGGCTCTAATGACCTCAGTGTGATGCTACAAGGCACACCAGGGGTATCCACCAGCTACGATATGCGCGGTGATGGCATTACCCTTCGAGGTTTCTCTGCCGACTCGGGTGATATTTACCGTGATGGGATTCGTGAAAGTGGTCAAGTCCGCCGTAGCACAGCCAATATTGAACGGATCGAAATTTTAAAAGGCCCTGCCTCGGTGTTATATGGTCGTAGCGCGGGCGGTGGTGTAGTCAACATGGTCAGTAAATACGCCAATTTTGACTCGAAAAGCTCAGTCGGTACCTATGTCGGTTCATATGACACTTATGGCGCAACAGCAGATATTAACCAAGTATTAAATGACAATTGGGCTGTCCGTTTAACAGGTGAATACGGTGAAGCAGATAGTTTCCGTTCAGGCATCGACAGTAAAATTGAGATGATCTCGCCAAGTTTCACGTATAAAAATGATGAGGAAACCCTCACGTGGACCACACAATATACCTATGACAAATTAGGGCGAGTACCTGACCGTGGTCCAAGTTATAGTATCTTGCCTAGTGGAACATCCATTAAAACAGGCTTTGCACAAAATGGCGATTATGTCGACGATGTATTACAAGTCATTCGTTCAGATTTAAATTACGAATTTGCGCCGAATTGGAAATTCCATTGGGCAACCAGTTACCGACAAGCAGATCAAGACTTTGATCATTTTTATGGTGGCACCTACTGTGCTTCGAATGCAACCACCAGCAATGGTGAAAGTAGCAATACACTGAATGCTAATTACACTCCTGTCGATCAACGTCGCTGCTATAACAATGTCCGGAAAATTTCACAAAACTATTACTGGCAGCAAACATCTAATCGAACCACCACCAACACGTGGGATATTACTGGCGAGTTTAATACGGGCGCCATTAAACATAATCTTTTAGTGGGTACCGATTGGACCTATGAACAAAGAGAGCCGAAACTTTCTAATAAAAATGCCAATGGCAGTCGAATTGATGGTTTTTATGACCCACTTACAGGTCAATTAACACAGAATAATCGTGGTAACGGTGCTAAAACCATTACTCAGCATAATTATAATGAAGGCACAAGCTACGGCTTTTTCATTCAAGACTTAATTAGTTTTAATGAATATTTCAAAGTAATGCTCGGTGCACGTTATGATTATTACGAGACCTCAACCACCAATAAATTATTAGCTTCTTCTGACATCAATTACCATCGTAGTATCAATAATGAAAGCTTTAGCCCCAACATTGGTTTCATTTGGCAACCATCAGATCAGCACAGCATCTATGCTTCATACAATAAAAGCTTTGCACCATTTGGCGGCTCTATGGGTGTGAACCCAGTTTCATCAGCAAGCCAAAATATGAAAATTTTTAATGCTGAGCCACAATATAACGAACAATATGAAATTGGGGTCAAAAGTGACTGGTTTGATGACCGTTTAAATACCCAACTCTCAGTTTTTGACATTCGCAAAAATAATATTCGTTATGTGCCAGATGACACTAAACCTGAAGAATGGGCAACTGCGGGCGAGCATCAATCTAAAGGTCTAGAGTTTAGTTTCATTGGTCGCGTCTTGGATAATGTCTTTGTCCGTGGTGGATATGGTTATCTACAAGCCGAAGTTAAAAAAGACAAGCAAAATCCAGGCAATGTGAATAAAGTGCTCAATAATGCACCCGAACATACAGGTAATGTATTTGTGCGTTACTTACCTACAGAAAAACTCTATGGTGAAGTTGGTGTGACTTATGTGGGTGACTACAAAGCCTATCCGAATAGCAATTTAAGTAACCAACCATTGGATATGAAAGCGTTCTCACGTGTCGATGCTGCCATTGGTTATAGTGCTGATCCATGGAACGTGACGTTAGCTGTCAGCAACTTAACCAATAAAGAATACTGGCGTTCGGATTCTATGCCGGGTACCCCTCGTAGCTTCCTCATGCGTTTAAACTACCAGTTCTAAACTGCCTTCAATAAAGTTTTAACTCAAACGGAACAGGTCACTGTTCCGTTTTTTTATGCTTGCCGAAGGACGACTGAGCCAATCCATACAAACTTTGAGCCTTTTGTTATAAAGCGCAAGAAACGGATTTTCAGGCCTCACTCGATTTGTTACTGTTTTCTTAAGTTAAATGATTTCCGTGAGTCATCATGACAGAACATACCAACTACACACGTGTGGCAAGGGCGATTGAATACATTGAACAAAACTTCAAACAGCAGCCCAGTTTGACCGAAATTGCAGAACACGTACATTTAAGTCCTACACATTTTCAACGCATATTTACCGAATGGGCAGGCGTCAGTCCAAAGAAATTTCTGCAATATATTAGTGTGGAATATGCCAAGTCTGTTTTGAAAAATCACACAGAACATAATATTTTTGCAGCAACCTTTGACACGGGCCTTTCTAGTACCAGCAGATTGCATGATTTATTTGTTCAAATCGAAGGTATGACTCCCACAGAATACAAACATGGCGGTGAAGCACTCCACATTCACTATAGCTTTGCCGAAACCATTTTTGGTTCAGTCATGATTGCCTCAACCCCTAAAGGCATTTGCCATATGGCCTTTACCGAAACAAATCAAGATGCATTGATCTATCTAAAAACACAGTTCCCACGCGCGACATTTATTGAAGATCAGGATGAATTACAACGTAAAGCGCTCGCAATTTTTCAGCAAGATCAAAACAGCCTATCAGAGATTAAACTGCACCTGAAAGGCACTGACTTTCAGCTCAAGGTTTGGCAAAGTCTGCTTAAAATCCCCATGGGACGGCTCAGCAGTTATGCAAAGATTGCTCAAGAGATTGGGCAAGAACGTGCCTCACGAGCGGTCGGAACAGCCATTGGCAACAATCCTGTTGCCTTTTTAATTCCCTGCCATCGGGTCATTCTGTCTTCAGGGCAACGTGGTGGCTATATGTGGGGAACAACACGTAAAACTGCGATGATTGGCTGGGAAGGTGCGCATAGCCAAACATCAACCGAAAAAGAGAGCGAATAAGAAAGGAAGCAGTAGCCACTGCTGTCCCACAAATA
>NZ_DKIK01000122.1:17068-17228 GCF_002454215.1 Acinetobacter sp. UBA6720 | reverse complement strand
CGCTTGCAAGAACATCATCACCACGGTACAGCAAATAAAATCATATTTTCCTATAATGCTTTGGTCTTCATTCAGATCACGCTGCTGTACATGAATATTTTCAATGCCTTCTGCCGTAATCACCTCTTGCAGCTTGTGCAAACTTTGCGGATTCACATCC
>NZ_DKIK01000122.1:0-17017 GCF_002454215.1 Acinetobacter sp. UBA6720 | reverse complement strand
TTGCGGATTCACATCCCAAGCATCTACCTCAAAACCCTGCTGATTTAAGTACAGCGAATTTCGCCCCTGCCCACAGCCAACATCCAAAGCCCGACCACCGCGTAAATACGGCGTAGCCGTCAAAATTTCTGAATGCGTAGGTGAAAGCTGATATTTCTTATAAAAATAATCCTGCGGAGTACAGTAAAATTGTAGCTGACACTTTATATCATCACTGCTCGAAACAATCTTGTGCCATGCTTGAGGCTGAATAAATGGTGGCTGTTGCTCAGGGGTAAACAGATGTTCAGATTGCACTTGACCTGTCTCATCTAAAAAAGCAAAGCTTAGCTCTCCTTGATAAATCTGTAACTTGGCCCACGTGCCCGCTTTGGTATTGTGCTGATTTTTAAACCCTTGCGGAATGGTCTGCGCAGTCCACACAGGCAGTTCTTTATAACAAATCAAGTTTTGCATCAGCCGATTTCCCACCTTGTTATGACGTATTCGCTAGTCCATCGTTTTTATCGAACGCTTGTATGATCATAGCCAGTTCAGACTCAAATGAACATTCATTCAGTAACTAGAAACTACCAGTGGATAAGAAATAAAAGCGATCACTCCACTGCATTGAGCGACTTATAAAATTTACATTACTTCAATTTTTTGGCTTTGACGCCTTTTTACCCATTTTAATGATAGTCTTAAAGACAATAAAAATTCAGCTTAACTATATTTCAAATGATTTGGAGTCTAACGATGTTTGCATCACCTTTAAGAACCGTCATCTGTTTAGGCGTCATAGGAACATTATTCACAGGCTGTGCTACTAAAACCCTAATGACCAAAGACAATAAAACCTATACCCGTACCAACAAAGTAACCTTGATCGAAGACCAAGTGGTCGCTTTTGGCAAACCTGCTCAGCTTCTGCCAAATTTACCTGCGCATAGTTTAGTGATTGCAGGGCAACAAAAAAGTTATGTATTGACCCAAGGCGGGCCTCAATTTGTCAGTTTGATTGGCAAATTGGACCCGAAAAATATTCAAGTCACCCGAGAACTAAACTTCTACTCAGAAAAGAATGATGGTCATTTTACAGGGACACTGCCATTGTCTTATGTGAAACTCAAAGAAGACATCAGCAAGAAAGATCTAGAATTTTTTATTGAAAATGGGGCAAAGGAATGTTCGAGTTCCAGTGATGAACGCATGTTGGCACAGCGTTTCTGTTTTGAGATCAAACTAGCAGGTGTCGTCTACCCTGCCGCGAACAATTTAGCCTCTTTAAAAGCTTTGAGTAAGACTTATCAGGTGAGTATTTATACCCATCAAGAGGAAAGTTATAAATCCAAGTCAGGCATGAATCCTTTTGAAAAGTTAGTGCTGTTGCCTTTTGCCGTGGCAATTGATGTGGTCAGCCTACCGTTCCAAGCGGCCGATAAAATCTTTGATTAATCCAATAAAGGCACAGCGCTGAGAACGAATTAGGCGCTGTGTAGTTTTAGGATAGATTTAAATTAAAAGCTCGCCCATCAACCACGCCATATACTTTTCTTTGTCCATAAAGTCAGGGGCATTGCCTGTGTCTAAACTAAAGTACTGTTGATTGAATTGAATCACGATCTGTTCAGTATGGTGCCAGTCTTCGATCATTTCAAAATATTGGTTAAAGAAGAAACGATTCTTTCCCCAGTTGCTTAAGCTTTCTAATTTTGGATAGTTTTTATTTTCTACAAACTCACTATACACATGCTGAATATCAGCAAAAACGTGTATGGTTCTCATGACTCACCTGCCTACACTGAAAAGTCGTCATCTTTGTGATGCTTTTAATCTAGCAAGCTATTTTGAACAGCAGATGACAGTCTGCTTACAAAACTGTCATCTTTGTATTTGGTTATAACTTTTGTTCTACCTCTTTTTGGGTTTGTTTCTCTACCCGCTGCATTTGACTATTTAAGGCTAAAATCTCTTTATACAGTGCATTAAACTGTTGAAGTGGTATATCTTCATAAAACATAAAGGTGTTGTTTTTCTTTTCCCATTGATTGTTTTTGAGCACCAAGAAGATTTGATCTGCCTTGGCTAAATTCTGCTGTTCCAGCTTAAACAAACGCATCGCTTCTTGGCTCTTGTCACTGGCTTGCATACTGTCTGTTAACTGATGACGAAACCGAGAAGAGATCGGTAAATCCTTGGCTTGATCAATCGCCTGTTTCTGACGTTGCTCGACCTGCTGGGCATAGCTATCGACAACGGTATGTACGTCTTTCAGCATTTGTTCCGTTTCAGCATAATTGTTGTTTTTGTCTTTGCTTAATCGGTCAATATTTAAGAATTGATCCCAATTCAAGGCTTTTAAATCACGTAGATATTGATTACGCGCTTCGGCATTTTGCAACATATGACTCAGCACAAACTCAGCCATAATTTTGTAGTCGCCTGTCAGACGTGGGTCTTTTACATCGACTTGAATTGGTGTGGTCCAGTCTTGGGCTTGCTTGTAAATTTGTTCGGTCTTTTCATATAGTACCGTTTCATAGCTTTGTAGTTGCTGCTGTTCTTTTTGTTGTTGAGAATACTGATAATACATCCAACCGAAAATAGCACTGGTCGCAAGAACTAAAATCAACACGATACGTCGCATGTTCAGCTTCCTCTTCATTTCTTTTTATCATAGCAAATATCGAAGTATGATCAATATTTAAACATTTTATCAAACTTTTCAGAGCACATCGCTCATATCCTCCACGAGTTAAAAAGGAGTGTATGAGCGATCAATAAATGAAGAAGCCATTACTTGGCTGGGGTTATTCTCTGTTGCTGGATATTCTGTTGAATCCCTTGCATAAAGTTATGGTCAATTTGCCCAATCGAAATTTGCTCGCGGGCTGTTTGTACATTGGTTGCATTGCGGTCAATACCAAACGGCTGCAACATAATATATAAACCTTCAGTCGGGTTGGAGGACTGTAAACCTGCAGCAATATTCAAAACATGCTCACGTAATAGCGGAGGTACAGAGTTCAAATCTGCGGTAACTGCGGGTGGTAAAATATCCACATTTTGAGTGATGGTCGGATCGACCACAAAAGATTGTGCATCACCCTGTAATTGGATGATCCGATGCTGTAAAGCTTTACGAATATTTTCGTCTTGTTGGTACGGAATGACACCCGTTTCGGCACGAAGTTCTGATTCTGCCATAGTCTTAAAGGTAGGAAGGCTAACAATATCACCATTAGCTTTAGCCACAGTCGGCATAAAAATAAAAGCACAACAAACGATAGGAAGAGAATGTAAAAATTTCATAAAACAATCCCAAAAAATAAGAGATATAAAAAGGCAGATGTCATAGCATCACCAGCACCTCTATTGTATATTTTTCGTCCATTATGCAGCAGCGTTGTCAGATAAACGGTACAACTCAACATTGTCCTTATAATATAGCTGCGAACATCTGCTGGCTTTTTTCATGTGTTTTGCTTTAAATTTTAGAACTCACCCCCATCATTTTTTTAATTGCTTTTTACTATTTTGAGAAATTCCATGCGTGTAGATATTTGGTCAGATGTTGTTTGCCCCTTTTGCTATATTGGCAAAAAACGCTTAGAAGCTGCAGCTGAACAAGCAGGTGTTGAACTAGAAGTCCACTGGCATAGTTTTGAACTCGACCCTGAAGCGCCAACACGTCAAGAAATATCAAACTCAGAACGTCTTGCACAAAAATATGGTCGTACTGTTGCTGAAGTTGAAGAAATGCAGCGAAATATTGCAGCGATGGCTGCCGAAGAAGGAATTGAATTTAACTGGGAAAACGCTAACTCAGGCAATACCTTTAACGCCCACCGTATTATTCACTTGGCACAAAGTCGTGGCTTGGGCAATGAAGCAGAGGAAGCCTTTTTCTATAGTTATATGACACAAGGTCTCCCAATTGGCGAACGTGAAACCATTGAAGATGTCGCATCCCGAATTGGCTTAAGCCCTGTTGAAGTGGATGATGTGCTGGATTCTGACGAATATGCAGATTTCGTTAAATTTGACCAAGAAGTAGCACGTGAACAACTCAAAGTGACGGGCGTTCCGTTTTTTGTATTCGATCAACGTGTCGCTTTAGCAGGCGCTCAACCCCGTGAAGTATTTCTACAAGTCTTAGAAAAAGCGCAAGCACCTGCTGAACAACAAGAGCAAGCAGCACAGTGTACAGACGACTCGTGTGAAACACCCAAACCATAATTCAAGCCCTGTAGCGATGTTTTAAAAGCGCCTATAGTTAAAATCAAAAAATCCCCATACTTTGGGGATTTTTTATAGCTTAATGCGGTTCGCTGTGGTTTTAATCGACCAAGAAACTAATTTTAAGATTGACCCGATACTCTACAATTTTATTGTCCTTCACCACCACTTTCTGCTCATTAATCCAAGCACCCTGCACATTCTTTACCGTCTCAGTGACTTTGGCGATACCTGTTTGGATGGCATCTTCAAAACTCTTTACGCTGCTCGAATTGACTTCGACCACTTTTGCAATGGCCATGGGTTCATCCTCTGATTTTTTTGTTTTGGTTTTCCATCATAGGTGATTTTTTATGCAAGATTGGATTGATTAAACATTCCACAGCAAAAACTTACGTAGTGCACACAATAGGTTTTCCACCTATTGATGATTATTTAATCAAACAATCATGTAGTTCAAGGGTCTTTCCGCTGTGATTTTGAGCAAAAAAGAGCACATCACGCATGCCCGTACTCAATTTGAAAATTTAGATTTTCACTTTTAATTTAAATAGCTTAGCGATAGAGCAAAAACTCAAAAACCGACTAGAGCATTTATTCTAATACATTGTTTTTTAATGATAAATAAACTCACCATTCATCTTTTTTCAAACTTTAGCTCCGCTAAAACTGTTCATATTTTGATATTATTCATGCGAAATTTATCTTTTTTTAACCTCCCAGTCTCTTTCGAGACTTCCTTTTCCATAGAGGAAATATCATGAACGCTCTTAAGTATACTTTGGCTGTTGCTGTAATCACTCTTTCTGCAACTGTATCTGCACAAGTAGTTTATACCCCAAGCTTTCCTGTAAAAAAACCAGTAAAAGCACAAACGGCAACTGCTGATGCAACTGCCGAAGCACTCCATCAAGAAGCTTAATTCTTGTAAAATTAAATAAAAAATAGGCAATTTATATTGCCTATTTTTTTGCCTAAAAAGGTTAATAACTGACAAAAATTTTCAAATATTTAGCATCTAGATCAAAAATATTTAGAATGATCTGTGTTTTAATCGAAGCTATTTACATTTTTTACAACATTTTTCTCGTATAGGATATGCAATAGTTTTTGCCTATTTAAGATTTTCTAATTATGATCAAAAAGAATACTAAACCGTAAAACCAAAACTAAATGCCTTCTTAGACCATATGCCTATGCAAAATTTACAAGCTTTAATTCAAGGTCGTATTTCTCCACAAACTATTGATCCAGATCAATTGATTGCTTTAGCAAAGCAGTACACACAACCAAATTCAGCCGAATATAAATTACTTGAACTTGCACTCAATATGATTTTAGCAAGTTATTTGGAACAAGCACAAAAACAACTTTAGAGCTCAGCACATGAAAGCAATCGAAAAAGCACTGCTGATCAAAGAACTGCATCAATTGATTGACGGTTTGGAACATCAGCATTTGTCTTTTTTTGAAATTGCACGCTCAAAAAAACGCATTCGTGAAATCTTTGCCCGTTGTGATGAACCCATTTTTCACAAACAACTCGAAGCCTATAAAGCCCTCACTCAACCTCAAGCTACGGCCGAACACTGGTTACAGCAGAGCCCATATCGACATTTATATGTTGGTCTTTTTCAGTATGAATCTGCCCTTAGCAGTGCTTTAAAACAGCAACAACATTTTGCATGGGGCGTTTTATATAAATCGGGTTTAGGTTGGCAAATTAGCTTTCAAGATGCTTCAACTCATGTGTATAACAGCCCTTGGTTTTCAAAGTTTAAAGAGGTTTACCAATGGTTGATTGATCATTCACCAGTCGATCAGCAATTGAATATGATGGAGCCTGTTCCAACGACGCTGAGTACACACAGTACTGAAGTGCCGAAGAGTTTTATTTCGACCACAGAAGTTGCAGAAGTTGCAGAAGTTGCAGAAGTTGCAGAAGTTGCAGAAGTTGCAGAAGTTGCAGAAGTTGCAGAAGTTGCAGAAGTTGCAGAAGTTAATCCCTTTATAACGCCCGTTGCAATAGCATCTAACACAACAAATCATGTGGTAGATCTTGAACACGCAGCTATTTCTAAATCTTTTGTGTTTTCTGATATTGAGCTTTTAGATTCGTCAACAGTCGATATATCTGTAACACAGTCTCAGGAGCCTCAGAGCCCCTCTATTAAGCCCTTAGCTACATCAGCTCGACTCGATGTGCCAACTATTGTGCCTGAGCCAAATGTGGACTCATCTAAACACCTTCTAAACTCTGAAATATCATCAACAGCATCGCCAGGTATACTGCCTACACAGATCCATCTTGGTCAGTATCAAGCGCAATTGCTTGAATTAGATCAGACCGACTTAGACCCAAAACTATATCGTCTAGACATTTCGGTGCAGACTGATATCAGCCCAAATGTCGACTTGCTCCTCTACTCTGACCAACTGGATCATTGGTCTGACTATCCGATTTATCTGGCTGAACAAACCAGTCTACAGGGACATTTTATTAAGTATTTGGCGCTATTCGGTGCTGATAGTTCTGCTCAAGCCGTTCGCCTGAGCCAACAATTTGCACAAAGCAATCATCATCAATTGGCAGCCATCCGTGAAATTGAGTGGGAGAAATTACAGAGTCATGTACATGATGTATTTTCTATTTTTCAAGTGTATACCCAGCAAGCCAAACTGGTCTGGCATATCGAAAATTATCATCCCTTTATTTTGGCGGATCTGCTGAATAGTCGTAAATTTATTCAGTTTGAAGAAAGCACTGCAGACCTCAATACCCCTATTTTAGTACTTAAAGAACGACAAAAAATTCGGGTCATACATGGCCAAAGACGTGTCGAGCTCTCACGCACTGAGATCGCCTACCCTTGTTTAGTCTTAGACCGCCAGCACGGGGTCAGTTGGCAACTGATTCAAAATACAATTTCGACTTTAGCTGAGCCGATTACGGTATTTCAATTATTTGATTCTATTCAAAAACAACTCACCAACGAGTTGTAGAGTTTTGTATTTTCTACTTGTGTTCTTACGTGAAATTTACAACACTAAAACATCGAAGAACAATAAAGTATGAAAGCATGCAAAGAACTCGACATGTTAGTCCCATCTCTTTATTTTTCTGCCTAAGTTTAGGTACATGCGTCAACGTGGCTTGGGCGGAAAGCAATACAGATAGCACCCAACATTTCGTGCCACCTCATGATGTGGCTGAAATTGACCAAATTGCGTCTCCTCCCAAAGGGAGTGGACTTTTATATCAAATTCCACAGTGGATTGATTCACTTCCAACGCTCTTACCCGAAGAGTCTGACGAAGTAATTGTGCCCACCACCGACGTGACTGAAGAGCGAACTTGGGTTGACCGCCAACAAAAAGGCGTTCGGAATTGGGCAGATAAAACTGCAACCCAAATTGATGACTGGTTTGGAGACACGGATCCCAATAAACCAGCCACAGCAACTCTACGGATTTTGGTCGATAACCGCTGGAATAAACATGATGAATACGATGTAAAACCACGTATTCGAGGACGAATCAAACTTCCCACTTTAGAAAATAAACTGAGTGTGGTGTTTGGAGATGACTCTCTGGATAACGAACTGCAAAACAATGTGGCGATTACCAATGAAAACCCACCAAGTGCAGACAACGATAAATCCTTCGACCGTCGACAAACCCGTGATGCCAATAGCTCACTTGCTTTAAGGTGGTCTCAACTGTCAGATCGTTTGCCTTTTGACACTGATTTCGACTTAGGGGTACGTTCAGGCGATGATATTTATGCACGTGTTGAACTCTCTAAGGAATGGAAACTGGACAATGATTTCCGTGCCTATACAGAACAAATTTACCGCTATGGCATCGACAGTGAAAATTATTTAAGAACGAACTTAGAGTTGACGCATGCCCGCCCAAATCAGGCTTTTTTATCCAACCAATTTAGCCTGACCTATGCAGATGAGCAGGATGATGACCTCACTTGGGACAACTATAGCTTTAGACAGCATCAATTCTTTCATGGTAATCGTTTTAACTACGGTCTCTACACAGGTGGATACTATAATGACGATGACTTAAGGTTGAATAGATGGGGGCCTTTTGTATCATGGCGCCAACCGTTCTTACGTGAATGGTTTTATATCCAAGGCGATTTAAACTACTTTAATGATAAACGTGAAGACCGAAGTCATTACCTCAGTGCCTTAGTTCGTTTTGAGGCACTTTTTTAGTCTAATGCTGAATCTTTAAACACAACTGTGGATAAGTCCAAACTTATCCACGGATACCCACACCACGTGATTTCCCACAGATTGAGTCGAGTTCAGAATGCCTTGAAGTCTCTATATTCGATTCATTGACATAAAAAAGCCTATCTTAGAGATAGGCTTTTTTTAAAACATGTCATGCTTTACTGAAGCAATAAACTGTTAATCCGTTTGATATATTCAGCAGGGTCATCTGGTAAGCCGCCTTCTGCAATCACGGCTTGATCAAAAATCACATTGGCTAAATCATCAAACTGTGTCGAGCCTTCCAACTTTTTCACTAGCGGATGTTCAGGATTGATCTCTAAAATCGGTTTAGACTCAGGTACAGCCTGTCCTGCTTGTTTCAACATACGAATCAGTTGTGGTGAAAGCTCCCCCTCACCAGTGACCAAACAAGCAGGTGAATCGACCAGACGTGTAGTCACACGTACTTCTTTGGTCTTGGTTTTCAATGAATCAGACAGTTTTTCAACCACAGGCTTGAATTGTTCTGCCGCTGCTTCAAGTGCTTTTTTCTCTTCAGCATCTTGTAAATCACCTAGATCAACAGCGCCTTTCGCCACGTTTTGCAGTGGTGTACCATCAAACTCATGGACAAACTCCATTGCCCATTCATCGACACGGTCTGCCATAAGCAGAACTTCAATGCCTTTTTTCTTGAATAACTCCAGTTGTGGTGAGTTCTTCGCGGCATTAAGACTGTCTGCGGTCACATAGTAAATGGCTTTTTGCCCGTCTTGCATACGTGCCTTATAGTCCGCCAATGATGTGGTCACCGCATCATTGTTTGAAGTTGGGAAGCGGAGTAATTTTAAAATACGCTCACGGTTACCAAAGTCTTCGCCCAAGCCTTCTTTCAACACTGAACCAAATTCACTATAGAAAGTTTTAAACTTCTCTTGATCTGTTTCATCTTCCGATTTCGCTAAACCATCCAGCATAGTCAATACACGACGTGCATTGCCTTCTCGAATGGTTTTTACATCACGGCTTTCTTGCAACAGCTCACGACTCACATTCAGTGGTAAGTCTGCACTGTCCACCACACCTTGTACAAAGCGCAAATAGTTTGGAATCAAGTTATCCGCATCATCCATAATAAAGACACGTTTCACATAGAGCTTAATTCCTGCTTTGGCTTCACGAGTAAAAATATTGGCTGCTGCTTTGCTGGGTACATACAACAGTTGCGTATATTCAGTGCTACCTTCAACCCGATTATGCGCCCACGCTAACGGAGCTTCAAAGTCATGACTTAAGTTCTTATAAAAGTCGATGTACTGCTCTTCAGTGACTTCATTTTTATTGCGTGTCCAGAGTGCGCTAGCTGAGTTAATCGCTTCCCACTCATCCGTTTTCACATACTGACCCGGTTTTGCTTCTTCACCTTCGACAGCTTCTTCTTGCTGCCAAACCTCTTTTTGCATCTCAATCGGCAGACTAATGTGATCCGAGTATTTATTGATAATTTGTTTGACTTTATAAGACTGTAAATAATCCAACGCATCTTCACGCAGATGTAAAATAATGTCCGTACCACGGCTATCTTTGTGAATTTGCTCGACTTCAAACTCACCTGTACCTGCACTAACCCAACGTACAGCATGATCCGCATCCACACCCGCACGGCGTGATTCAACAGTAATTTTATCCGCCACAATAAAGCCTGAGTAGAAACCTACACCAAACTGACCAATCAGTTGTGCATCTGATTTCTGATCACCTGTAAGTTTCGACATAAAGTCTTTGGTTCCAGACTTGGCAATTGTACCTAGATTTTCAATCGCTTCTTGCTCCGTTAAACCGATCCCATTATCTGAAATGGTGAGAGTTTTATTGATTTCATCGAAGCTGACGCGTACATGCAAGTCAGGGTCATTTTCATAATATTCAGGGTGATTAATACCTTCAAAGCGCAATTTGTCGCAGGCATCGGACGCATTTGAAATCAACTCACGCAGGAAAATTTCAGGATTGGAATATAGTGAATGCGTCACCAAATGTAAGAGCTGTGCTACTTCAGCTTGGAAACTATGTTTGTGCGCGTTTTGCTCGCTCATCAATCGCTCCTTAATATATTAAGTCTTATCGAGAATGCTTAATGAATTGGAGTGAGGAATGAGTTTTTCAATAGCGACCAGTATTTTTTTTCCAATTTTTTAAAATGGCCCCTGACGATAAATACGATCTAAAAGAAGATCGAGCTTTTGCTGACGCATTTTATAGACATCCATTAAACAACTTTGTGATGCGCCACAGCGGTCTCGTAGGCTCAACCATTTCATCTGCTCATCTTGAATCATGCCACGCGTCCCCATTGGAACCAAACGTTTTAAAATGTTATAGGTGGTTGCCATTTTGACATCCGCATCATTGACTGAACGATGTTCACAAATCGCATGCTCGGTTATCGTTTGTGCCTTATCGCAATTAAAACTGGCTGCCTGAATATTGATACTCCATGTCAAGCCACAGAGCACGGTTAGATACCGCATATATTTCATTTCTTATGACTCTCTTATTCTGCTTCAGTACATTTTATCTATGGTTTTATTTTAATACTGACTGATGGTGAGTTATTTACTCTTTCATCACTATTCAACTTTAGTCGTTGCATAAAAAAACCCCATCATAGATGAGGTTCTTAAAAAGCTACTTTTGATTATTAAAATTTGTAGCTATAACCAAGCGTATAAATCACTGGGTCGATATCTAACTTAAACTTCGTTGTACCATCTACATTTACTTCGGGGTTTAAATCTGCATAACGGACATCTGCAAACACACCCCAGTTTTTCGCATCAGCAGGTTGGAAGTTAAAACCAACTTGTGCCGCATAACCGAAATCCTCTTTTACGCTTTTCACACCTTCTTCATCCCATGCAATAAAAGCAGTTGCACCGACACCAATATAAGGCGTGAAACCCGTTGAGTTCTTAAAGTTATACTTTGCTGTTACTGTTGGGGGTAAATGTTTAATTTTTACGGCTTCTGTACCATTAATAAGTACATCGTGGCTAACTGGTGTCGCCAATAGCAACTCAGCAGAGATATTGTCATTAAAGAAATATTCAACCGATGGCGTAAACGCCAATTCACTATCTGCTTCAACTTTCGCATTCCCTAATGCGGCAACTGTTGTATCCTGCGTAGGCGCAATAGCAGAGCCACCGACTTTGACTTGCCATTGACCTGCCATTACAGCAGATGTAGAGAGACCCATTAATGTAATTAGAGCGATTTGCTTTAACATTTCAAACAACCTCTGTTTGTAAAATAATTAATATAAAAATAAACATTAATTAATCATAAACAAGAGTAAATTTAATATGCAATGACAATAATAATGTATTTTATATACATGTTTTAATATTTTGTTTTTATTGTATTTTTATTTTAAATAGACCATTTTAGTTGGTTTTAGAAGAACAATAAAAAATCAAAATATATTGATTTTAAATTCCGACTCATTTAATACGAATTAATATTATAAACCTGATTATTTTAATCTGATTTGATAATAAAAAAGGCGATTCATTAAAATCGCCCTTTAAAATAATCTGGGTTTAAATTACAACACCATGGCAGCAATCCAACCAAAAATCAGCAATGGAATATTAAAGTGAATAAAGGTCGGCACGACTGTATCCCAAATATGATCATGTTGACCATCCACCCCTAGACCCGCAGTCGGCCCCAAAGTGGAGTCTGAGGCTGGAGAACCAGCATCGCCAAGTGCTGCTGCGGTACCTATCAGCGCCACAGTCGCTAAAGGAGAAAAACCAAACTGTACACACAGCGGTACATAAATCACGGCCAAGACAGGAACACTGGAAAACGATGAACCAATCCCGATGGTTACAAATAAGCCAATGAACAGCATGAGGAATGCAGCCAAAGCATGGTTATCCCCAATCACATGTACTACGCCATTAACCAGTTGGTTAATATCACCCGTATGGGTCATCACTGAGGCAAAACCTGCCGCAGAAATCATGATGAAGCCAACCAAGGCCATCATGCGCATGCCTTGTACAAAGACATCATCCGCTTCTTGCCATTTAAAAATACCCGCCCCAGACAACACCGCAAAACCAACCAAGCCACCTAAAATCATAGAGCCTGAATACAACTGCGCAATGAGGGTTAGAACAATCGCTAGAAGCGCCATGAAGATGGTTTTCTTTGCAATCACGGGTACATTTTCGGCTTCACGTTTGAGCTCTTCAGCATCTTGAGCCAAATTCACTTCACTTGCACGGATCGGTTTATCCAAGTCAATCGTGGTCACACGTACCACTTCACGGTCGATATAATGACGCGGTTTACGATAGCTAACGAATACCGCCACTAGAGTACCAATCACCATCCCTAATACAGGAATGGCCATTCCTACAGGCATCATCCAACGTTCAACATGCAAATTATATGCAGCACCAATCTTGTTGATATTGCCCATCAAAATTTGTTCAAGGAAAATCGCACCAAAACCAACGGGCAGGAAAATATAGGTTCCGACCAAGCCTAAAGTCAGTACACAGGCTGCCGCACGACGGTCTAAGTTCAAGTGATTCATCACTTTTAAAAGTGGTGGAACCAATACTGGAATAAATGCGATATGGACTGGAATTAAGTTTTGTGAACAAATGGCCGCAACAAGTAAAATCGTCAACAGTAAGTATTTCACCTTACGCGCACGTTGATGTGAAACTTCGACTCCTAATAAACCAATCAATTTATGCGCCAATAAATCAGGTAAGCCTGATTTAGACAGCGCCAAAGCAAATGCTCCAAGCACCGCATAGGCTAAAGCCACTTCAGCACCATCACCTAAACCTGCATTAAATGCGCTTACAGTATCGGATAAACTGAGCCCCGCAACCAATCCACCAATAATTGCTGAAATGACCAAAGTCAAAACAACAGAAACTCGTGCCAGTGACAAAATAAACATCACGGCAATCGCAATTACTACTGCATTCATGGAAAACTTAAGATGATAAAAAAAACGGTATTTTAGCAGATTCAATTGGTCGAAACTGTAATTTGCTCAGCTTTATCCAAAGCTATTATATAACCCCAAGGTCTGATTTTTCACTTCGATAGGCTTGTTATCAGTCAGTTTTAGTCCTATAACAAGCCCATGGTAAATTTATGCTTTACCCACAAATTTGCTAATCAGGCCAGCAATCGTTTCAGGCTGACTCAAGATGGCCCAATGGTTAGCATTCACATTCACCCGTTGGAAATTCTCAGCCCACTTCGGCATTTCATCAATTAAAGCAGGGCTCACAAACTGATCTTGTTCCAACACAATCGCCTGTACGGGGCAAATGGCAAAGCGTTCTCGTGGTTTGGTCAGACGTGGAATGAAGTTAGCTCGATAAAGTGCAACCCCATGTTTACCATCTGCCACAATGTGATGATTGAGTGGTAAGTCTAAACGCCCTTCTAAACGTGATAAAACTTTACCCCAATGCTCAGGGCTAAAAAACTGCCAAACAGTCGGTGCCAAAAAAGGCAACTGAAAAGCCGCAATGTACCATGACTTACTCAACTGCTTCAAAAACTGAGGCTTGTGTTGTTTAAACTGTTCCCGCATCCAAAATGCAGCATGGTCTAAGCATGGGCCTGAAATGGTGGTAAATGACAGCATACGCTCTCTAAATTTTGGCTCAGTCGCAGACTCCCATGACTGAATCGAACCCCAGTCATGCGCCACCAAATGAAAACTACGTTCTGGAATGACACTATTCACCACACGTTCTAAGTCCAATGACAGCTGAGGCAATGCATAAGCACGTGTACGACGGGGAACACTGGACATCCCAGCCCCACGAACGTCATAAGTGACAATATAATAATCTTGCACCAGATGCTCAATCACAGGCTCCCAAACCTCTTGATTGTCTGGATAACCATGCACCAAGACCAAGGCAGGATTCTGCGCATTGCCCCATGTTTTCACATAAAGTCTCTGCTGGTCTGTGGTCTGTACCCAGTAACTTTGCAGCTCCATATTTAGCTCCTTATTGTTATTGACTGTTTTTTATCCTTCACTGGCAAAACGATCAATGCCAATTGTTTCCATCTTCTCTAGTATGGATAGAAGTTCATCAGATACCATTGACCGAAATGAGCATTTTAAAAAAATTGGTGACAACACCGATTGTCACAAAATACGTTCTTAACCATTTTGCCCCCTTTAAAGGTGCAGGTATTCAAATTGAGAAGTTTGATCCTAAAAACTACCACATCCGAGTCAAAATGCCGCTCACTCGTCAAAACCGCAATATTGTCGGTGTACATTTTGGTGGGAGTTTATATGCGATGGTCGATCCTTTTTATATGACTTTACTGATGTATCATCTTGGGACTAAATATATTGTTTGGGACAAATCAGCCACTATCCAATTTCTCAGCCCAGGGCGTAGTACCGTCTACGCAGACTTTCGTCTCGATGCCCAAGAAATTGAAACGATCAAACAACTTGCTGAAAATTATGCCCCTGTCCACCGTATTTATACGCTGAATATTTATGATGATGCGGGTATCCGAATTGCACAAGTGGAGAAAACCTTATATATCCGTCGTAAAAAACCAAAACCAGCTCAGCAATAAAAAAGCACGTCCCAATGAAGTGCCTTTATATAGAGCTCTGCTGAAAAGATTATTTACGCTCCTCAATTGCAGCACCTGCGCCACCACCAATCGCGCCACCAATCGCGGCCCCTGTATTGCCACCGATTACGCTTTTACCTACAGCAGAACCAATCGCACCACCAACACCACTGTAGGTTGCATTACGGTTTGAGCCACCTTGGGTTTTACTTCCCACCGCTGCGCCTGCACCACCACCAATCGCAGCACCGACACCACCACCAAGACTATTACCCGCAGCACCACCCACGGCACCGCCTAAAGCAGCTGTACCAATACGCTGCTCAGAAGGACTCATATTTTCACAGCCTGTGAACATCAGTGTTGATAAAACCAAAGTCGAGACTACACCCATTATTTTTTTCATATTCAAAACTCCTTTACACTATGATCAAAGCATAGTCTTATTTTCTACACAAAATGATCAAATTATGTAATTGCACCCCGTGCATTATTTTCTTTTTTGTAATAATGCAAACCAACTAAAAAGACCATTTGATCTATGAAATATCACTTTGTTCATTTGAGATCCTCGAGTAAATAACTTAAATCTTTTAATTCAAGAAATTGTAGAAAGAATCCTTAACTCATTTTAACCTTTGAATTTAAAGGAAAAAATAATGAAAATACTTGTTACTTCAATATTCCTGTTACTCTGCCTCAATCCTTCTGCACATGCAGATGTACTCAATAATCAAAGCTCATCTACAGTAAAATCACTCAAAAATGTTGCTTATGGCCATCATGCTAAGCAAATGATGGATGTTTATTTTCCATCTAAGCCTTTAGCAGATCAAAAAAACGCACCATTAATGGTTATGGTCCATGGCGGTGCTTGGAGCATAGGTGATAAAAATAATACTGCGGTGATCAAAAATAAAGTGGATTATTGGGGACAACGAGGTTGGATATTTATTTCAATCAATTATCGCTTAGTTCCTGAGGCGACAGTACAACAACAAACCCAAGATGTCGCAGCAGCATTAATTTATATTCAAAACCACGCCTCTGATTGGCATGCTGACCCCACACAACTTGTGCTGATGGGACACTCGGCTGGCGCTCATTTAGTGAGCCTACTGAGCACACGTCCCTCTTGGTTAATAGCACAACCTCGAGCTTGGCGAACCACCATTGCTTTAGATAGTGCCGCTTACAATATCGAAAAGATCATGCAAACTCGGCATGCTCGATTTTATGATCAAGCCTTCGGCACTCAACCCTCAAATTGGAAAGCGCTTTCTCCTGTCTTACAAATTCATCAAAGCTTACCTGCATTTCTTGCTATTTGTTCAACAATTCGTCCAGACCAACCCTGTATTCAAGCACAGCAATTCATTCAACAAGCACAAAGCGTTGGTACTCAGGCACAATTACTCGCTATTCCGCTTTCACATACTGAAATCAATAACTCTTTAGGAAAAAATTATAAATATACCGAAGCGGTGAATCAATTTATACAAACTCATTAACTGAATGTGATTAACGTAACTCGCTTACTTCAAAAAATAAGCATAGCATTGCTGTTTAGCACGCATAAAAAAGCCACCCGAAGGTGGCTTTTTATTCATTTAAAGGGCTAATTACAGACCGTTAAACTCATCGCTAAATGCTTGGCTTAATGCTTGATCCACATCAGAGAAGTCGTTTACAAGCTCATGCTCTGCAGCTTCAGCTTCTTGACGACGACGCTCTAAGTGATACGCAAGACCCGTACCTGCAGGAATCAAACGACCTACAACCACGTTCTCTTTCAAGCCACGTAAATCATCTTCTTTACCTGTTACAGCCGCTTCAGTTAACACGCGAGTGGTTTCCTGGAACGATGCAGCAGAGATAAATGAGTCAGTAGAAAGCGACGCTTT
>NZ_DKIK01000084.1:40902-61806 GCF_002454215.1 Acinetobacter sp. UBA6720 | reverse complement strand
GAAATTATTCAATCACGCGAGGAACAAGGTACAAACCGTCTTGCACTTGCGGTGCAATGGCTTGATATTCATCACGATGATTGGTTTCTGAAACCACATCTTCACGTAAGGGTTGTGGGTGATCAAATGGGCTTTTAAGCGGCTCAACACCATCGGTGTCGATGCCTTTTAAGGTTTCCATCATGCCTAAAATTTTATTTAGACTTTGAGCATATTCAGCAGATTGCGTATCATCTAGCGACAATCGAGCAAGATTGGCGATTGCTGAAACTGTTTGTGCATTTAAATCTGCAGAATGCTGTGCATCCGATGTAGACATAACATCACCTGAGTCAGTATTAAAAAATTTCAAAATATCGTGCGTTATAATAAGCGATTGACTTGTTCAAATCATCACATTTAGTTAAAGTTGCCACCTTGCGTCCACATAAAGTTTAATCGAGAACGTCTCCGTGATTCTAAAAAGACTAATTGGCTTGTTTTCGCCCGATCTAGCCATTGATTTAGGTACAGCAAATACACTTATTTATGCACCAGGACGAGGCATTATATTAAATGAACCGACAGTTGTGGCAATTCGTCACAGCGGTTCACAAAAAATCGTTGCCGCAGTCGGTCTTGATGCAAAGCAAATGCTGGGCCGTACACCTGCGAATATCTCTGCCATTCGTCCGATGAAGGATGGTGTGATTGCCGATTTTGAAGTGACTGAAACCATGCTGAACCAATTTATTGGTAAAGTNNAAAACGTCTGTTCCCACCTGCACCGCGTGTTGTGGTGTGTGTGCCTTGCAAATCAACTTTGGTTGAGCGTCGTGCTATTCGTGAAGCTGTATTTAATGCAGGCGCACGCGATGTTCGTTTGATTGAAGAACCAATGGCCGCTGCAATTGGTGCAGGTATGCCAGTTGAGCAAGCATGTGGCTCGATGGTGGTGGATGTCGGTGGTGGTACAACTGAAATTGCGATCATTTCATTACAAGGTTGTGTCTATGCTGACTCACTCCGTATTGGTGGTGATGTATTTGATGAACAAATCATTAACTACGTACGTAAGGCTCATGGTTGTGTGATTGGTGAAACCACTGCAGAAATTATCAAGAAAGAAGTGGGTATGGCTTTACCCGAGCCTGATGCTAAAACGCTTGAGATTGAAGTTCGCGGTCGCAACCTTGCTGAAGGTGTGCCACGTGCCATTAATGTAACTTCGGACGAAATCACGCAAGCGATTTCTGATCCTCTACAAAGTATTGTCTCCGCTGTGAAATCTGCACTTGAGCAAACGCCTCCTGAGCTGTCTTCAGACATCGCTGAGCGCGGTATTGTGTTGACAGGTGGTGGTGCATTACTTCGTAACCTCGACAAACTTCTTGCGCAAGAAACGGGCTTACCTGTGGTGGTTGCAGAAGATCCTTTAACGTGTGTCACTCGTGGTGGTGGTAAAGTTTTGGAGTTCTTCGATAATCCAAATCACGACATGTTATTTGTAGGCTAATAAAGGAATCGGCGGGTGCAAACAAATCTGTTTTCCAGACAACCGCCATCTTTTCGCTCATTTATCATTGCAGTGATCACATGTTTGGTTGTGCTGTTTTTTAACTGGCGCATGCCGCATGTGATTCAACCTGCAAGAGATGTCTTGTACGCCGCTTATAATCCAATTTATGCTGTAGCAAGTTATCCCGTGTTATCGCGAGAGTGGCTGAATCAACAAACCAAGTCTGAGGCTCAACTGCGCCGTGAAAATACCGCGATGCAAGCTGAACTGTTACAGGCACAGGTACGTTTACAAAAATTATCTGAATTATCTGCGGAAAATACCCGTTTGCGTGGTTTGTTAGATACCCCGTTAATCATTGATGGTCGTATGGAGATTGCAGAAGTCATTGGAACCGATGCCGATCCACTGCGTCATATTATTGTGATTAACCGTGGTGCCAACAGTCAGTTAAAAGTAGGGCAGACGGTGCTCGATGACAAAGGCATTATGGGGCAGATTATCAATGTCTATCCACATAGTAGCCGTGTGATGTTGCTTTCAGATAAAGAACATTCACTTTCAGTCCGTTTAGAGCGTTCGGGTATGCGAGCGATTGTTTCGGGTACGGGAGATTTAGGGCATTTGAAAATGGAATATGTCCCGACCAGTGCCGAAATTAAAGTGGGTGAAAAAGTGTATAGCTCAGGTCTTGGTGAGCATTTCCCAGCGGGTTATTTGGTGGGTACGATTTCAAAAATCAGTCGTCATAATTCAGGTGAGTTTGCTCAAATAGATGTGGTACCTGCCGCACAGCTAGCGGGTGGACATCATGTCGTTGTGTTATTTTCCGATTCTTTAGCGATGGAGCAACCGCATGCCGATCGCTAAACTTCGTGCTGCCAAACAGCGTGATCCACTATTTCCGATCATTTTTTCGGTGATCATTGCTTCGGTGTTGATGGTCTATCCACTGTCTTATACGCTCTCTGGTTGGCGTCCATTGTTTATGATGATGGTCATGCTGTTTTGGGTGCTGTGTCAGCCGACATGGTGTGGAATTTGGTTCGCCTTTGCTGTGGGTATTTTCACCGATTTATTGCTCGATGCACCCTTAGGTTTAAATGCGCTCAGTTTTGTGCTGATTACTTTTGTCTCACGCTTTTTAACCCGAGAACGTCGGATTATGACGTTTGCCAATATCTGGGTGATCACGGCTTTGGCTGTTGTCGCACATTTATTTATGACGTGGATCGCGCAAATTATGATCGGGGCGCAGTTTTCGATTGCCCGCCATTGGCAACCCCTGTTGAGTAGTGTTTTGACCTTTCCCATTTTATATTTCTTCCTAAAAAAATGGCGCATTTAATTTTAGCGTCAAGTTCGCCTCGCCGTCGTGAGTTGCTTGAGCAGCTTGGCCTAGTTTTTGATATTTACAGCCCAGATATTGATGAGTCGATACAAACAGGTGAATTGGTCGCTCATTATGTAGAGCGACTGGCTTGTGCCAAAGCTGAGGCTGTGCAAGTTCGTTATCCAGATGCGATCGTGATCGCTGCGGATACCAGCTTAGGAGTCGATCAAGAGATTTTGGGTAAACCTGAATCGAAACAACATGCTTTTGAAATGTGGGAAAAAATCTCGGGACGTAAGCATGATGTTTATACAGGTGTTTGTGTTCGTACAAATGCACAAATTTCAAGTATAGTAGTTCGTACTGAAGTCGAATTTCAGCACTTAAGCCCTGAAGATATGGAAGCATATTGGGCAACACATGAACCCCTTGGCAAGGCGGGAGCCTATGCCATACAAGGCATTGCAGCACGTTATATTCCACGTATTGAGGGAAGCTATAGCAATGTGGTGGGTTTACCGTTGTATGAAACGGTACAGTTATTACGGGCAGTTAAGGCACTAAATTAACTGTCTCAAAAGATTTTTTATAATGTTTTGAGTTTGTTATGTCTGACGAGTTATTAATTAACGTCACGCCTATGGAATGTCGCGTCGCGTTGATTGAAAACGGCACGGTCAATGAGTTATTTGTTGAGCGTACGGTAAAACGTGGGTTAGTGGGTAATATTTATAAAGGTAAAGTGGTGCGCGTTCTTCCAGGTATGCAAGCTGCTTTTGTCGATATTGGACTGTCACGAACTGCTTTTTTGCATATCAATGATATGGTTTGGCCACGTAATCAGCCGATTCCGAATGTGTTTGAGCTTTTGCAACCGGGACAAATTCTTACTGTTCAAGTCATGAAAGATATGTTGGGAACGAAGGGTGCCCGCCTTTCAACAGATCTCTCTATTCCTTCTCGTTATTTGGTTTTAATGCCTTATGGGAACCATACGGGTGTTTCGCAACGAATAGAGTCTGAGGCAGAGCGTGACCGTTTACGCTCTATGATTGAGCGAATTCAAGCAGAACATAAGCTTCCAGGTTCTGTGATTGTTCGTACTGCGGCAGATGGTATTGAAGAAGCGGCCATTGCCCAAGATATGGCTTATTTGGCAAAGCTATGGGAGTTTATCCAGCGCAAGCAGATCAGTATTGCGGTGCCATCGTTAATTTTTGAAGAGCTACCTTTACCGCAGCGGATTATCCGAGATCTTGCAAGCGAAAAAACCGCTAAAATTTCAGTCGACTCACGTGAAATTCACGGCAAGCTCAAAGAGTTTGTTGAAGAATTTGTGCCGAATATTAAAGAGCGTTTGATTCACTATCCGGGTGAGCGTCCAATCTTCGATTTATATAATGTAGAAGAAGATATTCAAAAAGCTCTGCAAACGCGTGTTGCGCTGAAGTCAGGTGGTTATTTGATGATTGACCAGACCGAGGCCATGACCACGATTGACGTCAATACGGGCTCTTATGTGGGTGGTCGCTCTTTAGAAGACACTGTGTTTAAAACCAATATGGAAGCGACACAGGTGATTGCTCGTCAGCTGAGACTGCGCAATTTAGGCGGTATTATTATTATCGACTTTATTGACATGCAAGAGCAGGAGCATCGTACTGAAGTGATGACTCAGTTTGAGCGGATGCTTGAGCAAGATCATGCCAAAACCAAAATCACGCAGGTATCAGAGCTGGGTCTAGTGGAAATGACACGTAAGCGAACACGTGAATCATTAGAACACTTATTATGTGAATCTTGCCCGACCTGTCAGGGGCGTGGTTATGTGAAAACAGCAGAGTCGGTATGTTACGAAATCTTTCGAGAAATCATGCGTTATACACGCGCGTATCAGTCTCAGACTGGCTTTACTGTCGTTGCTCATCCATCCGTGATTGACCGCTTGTTAACCGCAGAAGCGCCAGCAGTCGCGGATCTGGAGCATTTTATTGGTCGTGTGATTAAATTTCAGGTTGAAAATTTATATACGCAAGAGCAATACGATATCATTCTGAGCTGAAATTGTAACAATATATGGTTAAATAGTTGTTACAACTGAAATTTTACTTTCGACTGTAGATTTTGAATACTAGGAACACGGAAATAGCCAAAGCTTATTCTCCCAAATAGGTTTAGCAAATGAGGTGTGATATGGGTGTTAGAGAAGCAATTATTCAACCTAGTTTGAAACATTTATTGGATACGAAAGTGATGCATAATGCATATATTTTGGACGAGCAAGGTAAGGAAGTACAAATTACCACTGCCATGATTCGAACTGCATGTCATCAACTATTAAAACAATGTCGTAGCATTAAAAACTAAGGGGCTTATCGAAGCCCCTTAGTTTTATGTCATTTATTCAGTTTCTGATGGGTTCTGCGGTATCAACTGACCGCTTGTAACTTTGGGTTTTCAACCCCCACAATCGCTTCGAAACGTTGGATTTCTTCTTCCAAGTGAGTCAATAAGTTTTGCATTTTCGGCAAAGCATTGCGACAGGCGGTCAAACCGACCTCAAGTTTATCTAAATAACTGGTCATGGTGATATTGAGTGCCTGACCATCTAAAATGATCGAAGCAGGGTACAATGCATCGAGACGTGCTCCGTTCCAGTACAGTGGCTCACGTGGTCCTGGTACATTCGAGATCACCAAATTAAAGGCTTGGCGTTTAGGCAATAGGCCTGAGGCTATATTCAGACCTGCCGCACTATATACAAATGCACTATAGTTCAAAATTTGATTTGAGTTCATACGTTTGAACTTTTCTTTTGCATTTTGTACGCTACGACGGACGATGTTTAAGCGTTCTAATGGATCTTCTTTATGTGTGCCTAAGTTTGCCAAGATCATCGTAATACGATTCGACATAGATGAATCATCATCACGTACAGATGCAGGAACCATTGCAATCAGTGGTTTTTTAGGTAACGCATCTTGCGATAATAAATATTCACGCAGTGCACCTGAACAAACAGCCAGTACGATGTCATTAATTGTGACACCCAGACTTTTAGAGATATGGCGTAAACGGTCAAATTCAAAAGACTGTGCTGCAAAGCGACGTGAAGAGCTGACGCGTTGGTTTAAAATGGAGCTTGGCGCTTGGAAACTTGAAACGTAATCGGGATTACGCCCCATATCTTTCATTACTGTTTGAGACAGTTCATACATGACACGTGGGGTAGATTCAAGCTGTCCAACCACACCATTCATAATCTTTTTAAATCGACTCGCTTTATCCTCTTTCAAGCGTTTAGCGCGTGGTCCTTCAACACACCAAGGCGGTACGATGCTTTTGATGTTTGGATCATGTGATAAGGATTTCTCAACCAACCGCATACCTGCAATTCCATCCACCATTGCATGGTGAATTTTGAAATACATGGCAAAACGGTTACCCTCAATTCCTTCAATGATATGGCAGGTCCATAATGGTTTTGCACGGTCGATCAAACTGCTGTGTTCTTGCGAAATATAAGTCAGGAGTTCGCGGATACGACCAGGTTTGGGAAGTGCAATATGGCGAAAATGATGATCAAGATCAAATTCTTCATCTTCATCCCAAAATAGGCCATTCAGTTTATTATTAAACGGGGGGATAGGAATAGATTTTGAATTACGAATATCCGCTACTAAATTTTGAATGAAGCTGGCTGGTGCATTTTCGGGAATTTGGAATAAGAATAATCCACCGACATGCATGGGTTGCTGGCGCTTTTCAAGTGATAAAAAAATAAAGTCAATCGGATGTAATGGACGCATAGTCTAGATTGCCTCACTGCAATATCTGACGGCTCTTATCTGAGCAATCTTGTTAGAATTATATAACTTAAGGTTAGTATATCGGCTTTTTATAAGAATGGGAGTGCTTTGTGTGTATCTATTAGTTGCGAAAAACCACTGCTGAGCAGTGGTTTTAGTCTTTACTTTTTCAAATTACCTGCATGCAAGCCACATTCTTTGTGCGTAGCTTCTTCCCACCACCAGCGACCTTCACGCTCATGCTGGTTTGGTAACACTGGTCGTGTACAAGGCTCACAACCGATAGAAATAAAGCCGCGTTCATGTAAAGGGTTATAGGGGACTTCCATCATGCGGATATAGCTCCAGACATCAGCACTACTCCAGTTGGCAAGGGGATTATATTTAATCAGTTGCTTGCCTTCACCTGAGAAACCAATATCGGCCTGTACGACAGGGATTTCAGTTCGTGTACCTGGACTTTGATCCTTACGTTGCCCCGTAATCCAGCCATCTAAAGTGGCTAATTTTTTACGTAATGGCTGAACTTTTCGAATACCGCAACATTCTTTATGGTCATCTTGGTAAAAGCTGAATAACCCTTTTTCATTGACCAGTTGTTGAACTGCATTGGCTTCTGGGAAACAAATTTCGATATTGATGTTGTAATGTTTGCGCACAGTTTCAATAAACTGATAGGTTTCTGCGTGTAAACGTCCTGTATCTAAACTAAAGACACGGAAAGGTTTACCTAAGTTGGCCGCCATATCAATCAGTACGACATCTTCTGCACCAGAAAATGAAATGGCGATTTCACCGTTTTGATTCAGTGCGAGTGCTAAAATTTCACTTGGCGATTTGTCTGCATATTCAGCAGCAAGAGCATCGACAAGGTCAATGGTTGGAATGGTTGTCATGAGTATCCTGGCAATAGGCTTGGAATCTAACAAGACCTATATTACGTTATTTGCTAAGTATTTTAATAGAGTTGAATTAGGCTACTTATCACTAAAAAATCAATGCTTATGAAAAAAATAGATTTAAAAAACAACAATGCATTAGACAAATATTAAGCTATGATAGGGCAAATTTTTCCACGTAAATAAAAGGGAGTCTTCATGGAAGTTGTTTGTCTTGATCTAGAAGGGGTATTGGTACCAGAGATTTGGATTAACTTTGCTAAAAAAACAGGCATTAAGGCGCTTGAAGCAACCACGCGTGATATTCCTGATTATGATGTGCTCATGACCCAGCGCTTAAATATATTAAAAGAACATGGTTTAGGCCTCAATGATATTCAAGAAGTGATTGCCGAAATGGGGCCATTTCCAGGTGCGAAAGAATTTGTTGAATGGTTACGCACACACTTTCAGTTGATTATTTTATCAGACACTTTCTATGAGTTTGCACATCCTTTAATGAAGCAATTAGGTTGGCCGACCATTTTTTGTCATAAGTTAGAAACTGACGAAAAGGGAATGATTACAGCGTATAAGTTACGTCAACCTGACCAAAAACGTGAGGCAGTCAAGGCGTTACATGGTTTGAATTTCCGTGTGATTGCCGCAGGTGATTCTTATAATGACACTACTATGCTCGGTGAAGCGGACAAAGGATTTTTATTTGATGCGCCAGAAAATGTAATCAAAGAGTTCCCTCAGTTTCTACCAATTCATGGTTATGATGCTTTAAAAGAAGCGATTCGTAATGCTTCAGTTCGCGATATTCCTGCATAAAAAGCAATATCTACGAAAGCAAAAAAGGCGCATCTAAATAGATACGCCTTTTTTATTGGATACAACTTTTAGGATTTAGAATTTATAACCAAATTTTAAACCGTAAGCGATTGCATCGTTATTACTAAAATCACCAACAACATTACCACCAGTTTGAGCTTTAGCATCACCTAACCAGAAGTATTTAACACCTGCTTGTACGAAATAGTTTTCTGCTGGGCTATATTGACCACCTAAACCTACGCTCCAGAAACCTTCTACTGGACCCAAAGTTGTTACAGGATTACCTGCACCAGAGTCCCAACCTACAGATGCAGAACCAGACCATTTGCTGGTAAATTTATGGCCGACACCAACAGTTGCAGAAATTTGGTCATCTGAATAATCAATGAGGTTTTGCTTTTTACCTCGTGCACTAGTTGCTGCAGCAAGATAAGTAGGACTTACTGCAAATTGGTCCCAATGTACCCAACGGATGTTCGCAAATGCCAAAGTATCCTTTGCTATACCTGTTTGGAAATCAAGATTCACAGATTGTGGAGTCACAACTTCTGTTACAGACTGAGGGCGGACAACAGCACCTGAACCAAAAGTTTCAGTTGTATCTAATTCGTGTTTAATTTCAGAGCGATAAGTAACAGCAGCTTTTAAAGCAATTTCGGGGATTTGGTAAGCTGCACCAGCTAACCAACCAAAAGCATCGTCTTCTTCGAGGTTAATGTCATAACCAGAAAGCAATGAATAAGCACTGCCACGTAAAGAAACATTGCCCTTAACTGTTTGATAAACAGGACCAGCGTATAAATTCCAGTTTTCAGTAGGTTGATAACCAAAAATCAGTGAAAGATTATTGGTACGCACTTTTACACTTGTGCCTTCTTTCCCATTACCAAATGCACCTGCTGCAGATGAGTATTGAGAGTCAGCGCCGTAAGGTTGGTCATAAAGTAAACCAAAAGAAAAGTGTTCAGTCGCTTGAATTTTAAGGGCTGCAGAAGGGAAATAGTAGTCATCAGCCATATCTGCAACAGATATATGATTACTTTCTTCTTTGCCACTTACATTTGGATCAAGCACACTGAAAGATGCTTCTGCATAATTTCCAGATTGTAGAAATGGCAGAATAGACTGACCAGAGCGGTCAAGACCTGCTGCAAATACTGAAGTTGTTGGAATTAAGCTAAGTAAAATAGCTGAGCGAAGTGCCTTAAGCTTCATGGGGAGACATTCCTTGTTGTAGCTTTATGTAAATGATTGGCACGAAAAGTAACATAAATAAAAAAAGAGTAAATGCTCAGATCAGGTTATGAAATGAACTGGCGAAGTTAAAAAATGTACTTGCTTAGAGTAAAAACACTAAAAATACTAATTAATTTTATGATTTTTATAAACTTATTTTTAGAGTAGGGTGTGAGGTATTTATTGTCATGAAAAAAGTTTAAGTGTTGATTTGTTGCTCAAATGAATGACAAGTGTATAAAAATAAGAAAAGCTTTTATTCCAACAAAAAGAAAAAACCATCTTTATAGATGGTTTTTCCAGTATAGCTAATTAGAACTTGTAACCGATTTTCAAGCCATACGCTAGAGCGTTACTGTCTTCAAATTCTGCAACATAGTTAGCAGTATCAAATTGAGCGCCAGATTGTGCTTTCGCATCGCCTAGCCAGAAGTATTTCACACCGCCTGCAATAAATGTAGCTGGTGTAGGGCTATATTGAACGCCTAAACCGACATTCCAATAACCTTCTGTTGGACCAAGAGTAGTCACAGGGTTACCTGCACCAGAGTCCCAACCTACAGAGATATTACCCGCCCATTGGTCATTTAGTTTACGACCTACACCTAGGTTTGCAGACCATTGGTCATCTGTATATGCAACAAGGTCAAAACCGCTAGGTTTACCAGGAACTCCAGCTGCTTTTGCTGCAACTCCAAATGCATAAGGGCGGATAGAGAAATCTTTCCAATTGACCCAACGTACATTTGCAAACGCTACCGTATTTGCCATGATGCCTGTTTGGAAATCAAGGTTAACGGACTGAGGTGTCGTAATATCTGTTTCGCCAGTAGCACTCGCTCCAATAATGGCAGGATTATTAATAATAGTTGTCAGCATACCTGAGCCGACTGAAGATTCGTCTACAGCTACAGAATGTTCAATTTCTGAACGATAAGTAACCGATGCTTTTAATGCAATCTCAGGGATTTGGTATGCAAAACCAGCCAACCAACCTACTGCACTATCCTCACCAATTTCAGCATTATAGCCACCAAAACCTCTAGAGCCACTGTAGGCTGATCCACGAAGTTTTACACTTCCTTTAATGGTTTGGTATACGCCACCACCATAGATATTGAAGTTTTCAGTAGGTTGATAACCGAAAATCATTGATAAACTTTGAGTATCAACTTCAACTGCCGTATTTCCTAAAGTTGAATCGGTAAATGCTGTAGAAGAAGTGAATTCAGCATCTGCACCAAAGGGTTGGTCATAAATTAAACCAAAAGAGAAATTTTTTGTTGGTTGAAGTTTTAGTGCTGCATGTGGGAAATAGTAATCCCCAGCCATATCGCCTGTTTCTTGTCCACCATAATTTGCAGTTGCTTTGCCAGATACATCTGGATCTAATACTGAAATACCTGCTTCAAAGTAGTTGCCTGGTTGTAAGAATGCTGAGATAGACTGACCTGAACGATCGAGTGCAGCGGCAAATGCCCCCGTCATTGGTACAGTTGCTAAAATCATTGCTGTCGTTAATGTCTTTAATTTCATTCTACGTCTTTCCTTGAGGTGCAAATGTTTGTTGCTCATTTTGTGTTTATGCTTTTTGGCTTTTGGAGAAATCGTTTTACCGAAATCATTTGTTACTCCATGTCACAAAAATAGCACAATTAAAATAAGAGTAAATGCTCTAGGACTAACTCGGCAGTTCAAAAAATAGTCTAAATAGAGTTTTTATACTAAAAAAAAGCCTTTTTAAGCATTAAATCTTTGAAAAATATAAGTATATAATTTGAAATATAAAATTTTCTTTTGGTTAAAAAATAAGCACAAAAATAAGAAATAAATAAGCTTCGTGGCGTCAAATACAGATTTTTATTTGATGTTTATGTGCTTCACCTAAAAATTATTTATGATTCAAGCCTTTTTATATAAACACGGACCAAGCACTTATTTCTGCAATCAATTTACTATAATGAAACCAAGGTTAAAAACTGTTGCAGCTATTATGAATTGTGCTATAAAAAACTAAGCTTTAATCCAATAAGCAAAGTAATAAGATTTAAAATTTATAATATTAAAAATTTAGGCATATTTAATCAGTGGGATACGGAAGCTTTGATATTCATTCAAAGAGCCGTATGTGCTGGTTGAGTCAGTGTAGTTAGTAGAAAAAGAGCAAGTATTTGTTATAACTCAATAATATCCATAAATTATAAAGGGGCATTCGGTATATGAATCATTTTTCTATGAGAAACAGAAAGCTAGAAATATTACTTTCCTTAATGCTATGCAGTGTCTTTTGTAACTCTCAAGCTTTTGCCGATGATGCAGATTTAGCAAAGCAATTGTCAAATCCTGTTGCAAATCTGGTGAGCGTACCTTTTCAGTTTAATTACGATGAGAATATTGGTGCAGCTGAGAATATTGAACGTTATCAACTGAATATTCAGCCTGTAATACCGATTGAGTTGAATGAAAATTGGAATTTGATTTCACGTACAGTTTTACCTGTGACTTATCAAGTTTATAACGAATCAAACCTTGAGGATGATTGGGGGGTAGGTGATATTGTACAAAGTCTATTTTTCTCTCCTTCGAAAACTTCTGAGAGTGGAATTACATGGGGAGTTGGTCCAGCGATATTACTTCCGACAGCCTCAGAAAAAACTTTGGGTGCAGATCAATATGGACTTGGACCGACTTTTGTTATTTTGAAACAAACACATGGTTGGACAGTGGGTGCTTTGGCAAACCATATTTGGGGAGTAGAACATGATGATGACGTGGATGCCATCAGTAGTACTTTTGTGCAACCTTTTGTAAGTTATACCTATCCGAACAGTACGACCGTGGGTCTAAATACAGAAACAACCTATGATTGGAATTCAGAAGAGGCCACAATGCCAGTAAATCTTACTGTTACAAAAGTTATTAATCTAAATGGGCAGTTGATCAGTGTTGGTGCGGGTGCGAGATATTGGGCGGATGATCATGATGCTAGCCCTAAAGGTTGGGGAGCACGATTGATTGCTTCTTTTGTTTTTCCTAAAAAATAAAAAACGGACTTTAATGTGTAGGGTTAACCTGTCACATACTCATTTTGAATTCCAATGAAAGTGAGAAGTTATTCTGGATGACTTCTCACTTTATTTTTCCATTCATTTGCTGGATAGCCAAACCAGTTTTTAAAGTTCCGACTAAAAATTGACAGCTCCGCATAGCCTAACTGTAAGGCTATGTCTGTTAAGCTAATATTACCTGCGTCAATCATGCGCAGAGCTTCTTTTTTACGAACATTTTCGAGCAAATCGCGATAGCTGGTCCCTTGTTGCTTTAAGGTGCGTTGTAGTTTTTTGGGATGTATCCCCAAACACAATGCGATATTTTCAATACTACAATCACCAGTTGCCATTAACATACGAATGGAGCTTTCAATGAGAAGGGGTTGATCATCTGCCTTGGTACTGCTTTGCATCTCAAGGCGCTGTAGAATCAGTTGATCGACTAAATCTTCATTGAAATTATAGGGTTTAAGCGTTAAAAATGCTGCTGGGAAGTACAGGGCATCTTCATCTTTTTCAAACTCAACTTCACAGGGAAAATGTTCTTTAAAAATATGCGCGCTGTGTTGAGGTGCTCTTTGTTTTAGGCAGATTTTTTCTGCATACCAAGGTGGCCCGATTAAATCCTTGAGAATATTGCTGACTAGACAAATTGCAAGTTGTGACTTTTGTGGCATGTCGATGTTGTAGTCATTTAGACGGACAAAGTTGAGTCTACATGTCTGCGCATTATAGCGGGTTACTTGAAATACAATTCCTTCAGCATGTAGGTAAACATATTTTTGGGCAACTTTTAGCGCCTCCAAAATGCTTAGCTGTCGTGACATGTACACACCAATTAAGCCAATAGTACTAATATTTTGCAGTGCGCCGAGTTTTAGGCCAAAGCACTCTTCTTGGCACACGAAAGCTGCTTTTTCTAATAAACTTAAATAATGATCATAATGAATAAACGCATCGGGATCTCGAAGTAAAGAAGGTAAAATTCCAATGTCTTTTAAAATTTCAATAGGATTTACATCATAGCTTCGGACGAGTTCTTCAAATCCACCAAGGCTGGCTGCACGAATATAGCTGGCCATAACAATGTTCCATATTGTCCTGAAAGATCAAATAAGTGTCCTAAAAAGTCAAGCCAATTTCAAGTAATTTGATAAAGTAGGATGAGAGTTCAGCTTAACCTAATCGACGACCAGTAAATCACCACTTTTTAGCTGTTAATAAGGAACGCTTATGCAACTTACGGCTCAGTCTCATATCGAGCAAACAGTGATGGAACAGACACTACACAATGCTTTCAAATTACAGCGCAGTCACTTTCTTGAGCAAGGCATTGAAACCCTTGCACAAAGAAAACAGCACTTATTGAATTTAAAAGCGCTGATTAATAATCATCGCGAAGCGATTATTGATGCTTTAAATCAGGATTATGGTAACCGTTCACGTCATGAAACGTTATTGGCTGAAATTATTACTGTTACTGATGACATTAATGGAAGTATCAAACACTTAAAACAGTGGACCAAAGTACAAAGCCGTCATGTCGATCATAGCCTGTACTTTGGTGCAAAGAACCGTGTAATTCCACAACCATTGGGTGTGATTGGCGTGATCGTGCCGTGGAATTTTCCGATTAATTTGATGTTTTCTCAACTCTCTGCGGTATTTGTAGCAGGCAATACAGCTATGGTCAAAATGTCTGAAAATTCAAGGCATTTGGCCCAACTATTGATTGAGCTCAGCCCTAAATATTTTAAAGCTGAGAAATTGCAAATTTTCGATGAAACCGGAGAGGTGGGGATCGCTTTTTCAAAGCTTCCGTTCGATCATTTGATCTTTACAGGTTCTGGTGCAACCGGGCGTAAAGTCATGGCTGCGGCAGCACAAAATTTGACGCCTGTGACTTTGGAATTGGGGGGGAAATCCCCTGCGGTGATTGATCCTGAGTACCCTATGGAAAAAGCGGTCGAACGGATTCTGTTTGTCAAACAGTTTAATGCGGGGCAAATCTGTACCAATGTGGATTATGTTTTTGTACATGAGACGAAGTTGCAAGCATTCATCCATACGGCAACGGCATGGGTAAAAGCGCATGTCCCAGATATTCATAGTCACGACTATACGTCTGTCATTGATGAGCGTGCTTACCAACGCTTAGTGCATACACTTGCAGATGCCGAAGCTAAGGGCGCAAGTCTGATTAATTTGAACCAACAAGAACCGGATGCTACGACGCGAAAGTTTCCACTGACGTTGGTCTTGAACAGTAATGATGGGATGGAAATTGATACCCGCGAAACTTTTGGTCCAATCTTGATGGTGAAAACCTATCAAAAGCCTGAAGAGGTGGTGGACTATATTATTCAGCGTGATCGACCATTGGCATTTTATCCATTTAGTCATAATAAAAAATTAGTTGAGTTTTATATTAGCCGAGTTATGTCGGGCGGGGTTTCGGTCAATGATGCATTATTTCATGTTGGACAACATGACTTGCCGTTTGGTGGCGTTGGTGCCAGCGGGATGGGACATTATCACGGTTATGAAGGCTTTTTGACTTTTTCAAAAATGCGCCCTGTGTTTTATCAGGCGGGTTTTTCGAGTTTGAAGTTTTTAGCTCCTCCTTATGGAAAATTTGCCAATTGGTTATTGAACCTTTTGATTCGTATTAAGTCATAAGCGAGTCAGTTTAAAACTTATACACATATTCGCTTCAATCTGGACAGTTTGAAGCGAAGAGATCGTTGTATTTAAAAACAAAAGAATAAAACTATTAAAGGAGTTAATAGGATGAATGATCAGGATTTTGACTATGACCAAATTGTTATTGGTTCGGGCTTCGGTGGATCAGTCAGTGCATTACGCTTGAGTGAAAAAGGCAATACGGTTCTGATTTTAGAAAAGGGCTTGAGACGAGGCGATCAAGATTTTCCTGAAACGAACTTAGATACTAAAAATTATCTGTGGGTACCTGAGTTGGGGTTTAAAGGTACATTACAATTCACTTTTACCAATAAAACCACAATTATTCATGGCGTTGGTGTTGGTGGAGGGTCACAAATTTATGCCAATGTGCATTTAATTCCATCAGATGAAGTATTTGAGTCTGTAGCATGGACCAAGATTCGTGCTGATTGGAAGGAAACGCTAATGCCTTTTTATGGATTGGCATAGCGCATGTTAGGTACAGCCAATAATACTTATACTAACGTGGCTGATGAGACTTTGAAGCAAGTTGCAGCTGAAATGGGTTATGCACGTTCATTTAAAACAGTAAATACAGGGGTGTTCTTCCCACAATCTGACGGAAAAAAGCAAAAACTGGTCAAAGACCCTTATTTCAATGGTGCAGGACCTGATCGCCAAACTTGTAACTACTGCGGTAGTTGTATGTTGGGCTGTCGCAATAATGTGAAAAATACGCTTATGAAAAATTACCTGTATTTTGCGGAGCGTAATGGGGTTGAAATCCGGCCTAGTTCAGAAGTTCTAAAGATCATTCCTTTAAGTGAAGATGGTCGTGCAGGTTATGAAATCATCGTCAAAGAAACCTTAGGAAAACAAGTTCGTCAATATAGCTTACGCAGTCGAGGTGTAGTGCTGTCTGCGGGAGTCATGGGGACTGTACCGCTCTTATTAAAAATGCGTGATCAGTATAAAACACTACCAAACATTTCACCGTTATTGGGGCAGGAAATTCGCACCAATTCAGAAACGCTGACCACAGCAAACAATACTCGTGAAAAATTGGATGATGGTGTCGCGATCAGCTCGTTCATTTCAGTAGATGCAGATACCAATATTGAAGTGACCCGTTTTCCAGAAGGTTCAGATGGCTCTTGGATTTATGTGCCTTATGTTCCGATGGTTACAGGACAAGGCTTTATGCGTATTGTGAAATTTTTACTCAATACGCTGTTGCATCCATTGAAAACTTATAAAGTTTTGCGTCCAAAAGGGAAAGCCCGAAGTTCAGTTTTACTCTTGGTAATGCAGAAGTCTGAAGCCTTTATTCACCTAGAATGGCGTAGAAAGTGGTATCGCTTGTTTAGAAATGGCATTAGTGCGGTACAAAAGCCAAACGATACGCCACTCACCGTATCTTTTCCTGCGGCTGAAAAAGCTACGAAGCTATTTTCTGAGAAGCTAGGCGGTGAACCAGGTTCAGCATTGACCGAAATTTTATTAGGGACACCGATGACAGCACATATTATGAGTGGTGTGGCGATGGGGAATGATCGTAACAATGGTGTGGTGGACTTTACGGGTCAAGTATTTGGTTATCAAAACTTAAGGGTGATAGATGGTTCAATCGTACCTGGCAACTTAGGTGTGAATCCCTCTCTGACCATTACTGTATTGTCTGAGTTTGCCATGAGTCAAATCCCTGTATTCTCCGCTGAGCGTGCAGCCTGTATTCAGCGTATCGAGTTCAGTCAGCCTTTGGATGGACAAGTATCCGCATTGACAGGCACAGGGGATTTAGCCAGTGCATTAAGCCCTGTCTATGACTGATAACTAGTGGGTGTAACGTGATTTAGTCTGTACTTTGAATAAGGGAGCGCTTGCTCTCTTACAGATACTGGATAATTTGATTCATTGTGCAACTGAGGCTAGAGCATCCCAATAACATGGCTCATTTTTTCTTTTTATAAAATATAACCAGTAAAATCAAAATAATCATTAAGATCAATAGAATCATGAAGGTTTCCATGGCTTGACCTCACACAATTGGGTTTAATCTTATTTTAACACGGACCTTGAAAAATGATTCAACTTGCATGGTTTTATTTCTATATTCAGTTAGATATTTTATATATGGAATTGCATATATATGAATATACGTATATAACTGTGCTGAAAAGATAGGCAGAGTTTGTTGGCATGACGAATACATCAAAAGTTAAGATTTATCACAACCCCGACTGCGGGACATCGCGTAATACATTAGCGCTCATTCGTAATGCACAAATTGAACCTGAAATCATTGAATATTTGCTGACACCTCCATCGAAACTAGAACTCATTCAGCTCATATCAGATGCAGGTTTAAAGCCTAGAGAAGCCATTCGTCAGAATGTTGAACCTTATCGTGAGTTGAGCTTAGAGCGTGAAGATTGGACTGAGGAACAATTGTTAGATTTTATGCTTCAGTATCCGATTTTAATTAATCGTCCTTTTGTGGTGACAGAATTAGGCACCCGATTAAGTCGTCCCTCAGAAGTGGTTTTAGAAATTCTGCCCCGGCCACAAAAGGGTGCGTTTAGCAAAGAGGATGGCGAGCAAGTGATTGATCAAGATGGGCAACGTGTGAACTAGAAATTTATTTTGGATATATCAAAGAGAAATGAAAATGGATCAAGTTAGTTTTTTCAAATGCTTATCCGATGAAACACGTTCTAATATTGTGGCTTTAGTCGCGAAGAATAAAGAGTTATGTGTTTGTGACCTGACTGAAAAATTACAGCTTAGCCAGCCTAAAATTTCTCGACATTTAGCTTTATTACGTTCTTCAGGGCTATTGCAAGATCGACGTCAAGGTCAGTGGGTGTACTACAGTATCCATCCACAATTACCCATGTGGTGTCAGGAGGTTCTCAATATTTTGATTACACATCCAACGAGTCAGTTTGTAGTCATACAAGAACGAGCTACACAGAGTTGCTGTGAGTAAATATAGGTGAAGCATCGTTTAGATGTTTCATTGTTAAGAGATATAGCGCATGTATCTGATACAAAAACCATTGCGCTTATCCAACAAATTCAGAGATTGAATGAGAACATTATGGTTCAGCAAAAGTTGTCTTTTATAGATCGTAATTTGACGTTGTGGATTTTTGTCGCCATGGGGTTGGGAATTGCTATAAGTGTTTTTTTCCCGCAAGCCTCTATAGCGTTGGATAACATGCGTGTAGATTCAGTCAATATTCCTATTGCGATGGGATTGATTTTGATGATGTATCCACCGCTTGCAAAAGTGGATTATGCAGCACTCCCTGACGTCTTCAAAGACAAGAAAACACTGATACTATCGTTGGTTCAAAACTGGATTATTGCTCCCGTGTTGATGTTTGCTTTGGCTATTCTTTTTTTGCATAGCTATCCAGAATATATGACAGGTTTAATCTTGATTGGTTTAGCTCGTTGTATTGCGATGGTCTTGGTTTGGAATGGTTTGGCCTGTGGAGATAATCAGTACGTAGCCGCTTTGGTTGCATTTAACAGTATTTTCCAAATTTTGTTTTTTAGTACCTACGCATGGTTATTCCTGAGTTTTTTACCGCCTTATTTCGGCATTGCGGGACAGGTGATTCATGTTGATTTTTGGACTATTACCCATGCCGTACTGGTGTATTTGGGGATTCCATTCTTCCTCGGGTTTATTACGCGCTTGGTTTTAGTGAAAGCTAGAGGCTTGTTGTGGTATCAAACTACTTTTTTACCGAAAATTAGTCCTTTAAGTTTACTGGCCCTCTTGTTCACGATTGTAGCCATGTTTAGCCTCAAAGGGCATGATGTGGTGAGCTTACCGATGGATGTTTTACGTATTGCTATTCCCTTGACGATTTATTTCGTTGTGATGTTTTTTATCAGCTTCTTTATGAGCAAATGGATGGGGAATGATTATCCGAAAACTACAGCTATCTCATTCACTGCTGCTGGTAATAACTTTGAATTGGCTTTGGCTGTTGCAATTGCCACTTTCGGTTTAGCATCGCCTGTTGCTTTTACTACGGTGATCGGCCCCTTGGTTGAAGTTCCTGTTTTAATTGCTTTGGTTGGCGTTTCGTTGCGGTTAAGACAAAAAGTATTTTCAAACGGTGTCATGGGTTGATTCTTCTAAGACCCAAACAGGTTGTATATATAAGCCTCATTGAGAGTAAGTCTGTGGTTTAGATCTTTACGTCCTCTTTTGTAGTGTTGACTGACAACATGACATGGTTGCATTCATTAGTTGAAATACTTTCGTACGGATGTTGAAAGCTATTTATATAGAATCGTAAAAATACAGAATAGATGAAATACAGGGCGTGTTTAAGCAAACATATAAAAGAGTGCAAGGCGCTTTTTATATGTTTGACTTATTACAGTTTTTCGGTGTTTTTTGTCGCATGGACAATGAAGAAAAAATAGTCTTTTAAAATAAACAAACGCACTATCTAAAACTTTTAAGATTGTATTAATATTTACGACTTTAAAATAGTCGCTATTTATGCTGGTGAACTAGACTTGATGGGTTGATGTTTTAAATAAGAAATGTAGATTTTTCCTATTTGGCTATTCAATTAAGCATGATGAATACAATATTTTTAATTTGGTTAAAGCATGGAAAACATTGAATTTTTAAAAGCGCTCTTCTTGGGCTTCATTGAGGGACTGACTGAGTTCCTGCCTATTTCAAGTACAGGGCATTTGATTTTATTTGGGCATATCATTAACTTCCATTCCGATGATGGTCGAGTTTTTGAAGTCGTAATTCAATTGGGGGCTATTCTTGCGGTATGTTGGTTATACCGCAAGAAAATTTTAGATTTATTAAAAGGCTTCTTTAGTGGTGATCGAGAAGCGCGTCACTTTGCAACAAGTGTCATGATCGCTTTCTTCCCTGCGGTCATTATTGGTGTGTTTGCTGTTGATTTTATTAAGCAGGTTTTATTTAGCCCGATGGTGGTAGCTGTTGCTTTGATTATTGGGGGCTTGATTATTTTTTGGGTTGAATCAAAGCAATTTGAGCATAAAACTACAGAAGCCACACAGATTACTTTTAAGCAGGCACTGCTAGTGGGCTGTGCACAATGCGTTGCCATGATTCCAGGTACATCGCGTTCTGGTGCCACCATTGTCGGTGGTATGTTTGCTGGGCTCTCTAGAAAAGCAGCGACAGAGTTTTCGTTCTTTTTGGCGATGCCTACGATGCTCGGTGCTGCGACATTTGACTTAGTCCGTAACGCAGATGTGCTGACTCAAGATAACATGGTCAGTATTGTGTTGGGCTTTATTGCTGCGTTTATTTCAGCATTATTTGTTGTCAAAGCGCTGGTGCGGTTTGTTGAAAAACATACCTTGAGAGTCTTTGCTTGGTATAGGATCATACTGGGTATTATTATTTTAATTGTTTTGTAGAACATAGAAATACCTAAAAGAAAAGCAGCGATTTCGCTGCTTTTCTTATTAGAGTGAGATAATTTTTTTACTCAATATTATTTTTGAAAATCATGATGTCGTGTTTCTAAAATGAGTTTTGTGAGTTTTGTGAGTT
>NZ_DKIK01000084.1:0-40758 GCF_002454215.1 Acinetobacter sp. UBA6720 | reverse complement strand
AGTTTTGTGAGTTTTGTGAGTTTTAACACGAATTTATAAAAACAATTCTTTGATTGAGCTACAGTGAAAAACTTAGTAAATAGGGCAATATTGATCAGTTAAGAATTCTCATATTAATCTTCTTTACTTTTGAGCTATGTGCCTCACTGTTCCAAAGCCCAATCGGGGGAGAGATGATGTGTTATTAAGAATGTTGGTTACTGTGAAGAAAGAGAATAAAAAATAATAGGGTTTTAACGTTTGAGGGTCAGGCTTTGTTTAGAAAGCACTAACGAGTGCGATATTGTTCAAATAGCTTTAGTTCAAGTTCGAAGTTGAATACCGGGTTTGCTTAACTGGGAGGAAATCATGCTTGGGACGAAGTTTACCAAGGAAGAAATTTTCCTTATTGAAAAGGAGTTTCCGCCATGCGTAAGGCGAATTCAGCAATGGGAAAAATGGTTCTATAAAACAAATCATGACTGAGTTATGAGCAGACATGGAGATGAGCTTTATTATCTTGGAAGCGTGCTGAAAAACTAAGGACGAGAAAGAGAGCTACTAAAATGAAGTTGCTGTATATCTGTAGCAGTGATGAGGGTATAAAAAGTTTTGTGGGATTGATTGCATTGAATCCCACAAAAGATCACATTTATTCAGTCTAAATGCATTAAAGAAATGTAAAGCAAAGCAAGCCAATTAACGCTGAAGCTGCTAGGACATACATGACTTTAAGCTCAAAATAGAACAGTCCAATCAGGGCTGCAAATGCAATTAGTGCAGCAACAACATCAAAAGAGCCGTTAAATCCTGTTGGCCAAAGTACATGATAAGCAAAAAATAGGGCAAGGTTTAGAATCACACCAACCACAGCCGCTGTAATTGCAGTTAACGGGGCTGTAAATTTAAGCTCATTATGTGTTGATTCGATAATCGGTGCCCCAGCCAAGATAAAAACAAAAGAAAAAAGGAAAGTAAACCAAGTGACAAGCGTTGCTCCAATAGCTCCTGCTAAGAATAGATGATCTGAGCCTAAGAGTGCTTGGTTAAATGCTCCCAAAAAGCCAACAAATGCGACAACCATAATTAAAGGACCTGGCGTACTTTCACCTAGTGCTAAACCATCTATCATTTGAGTCGGACTTAACCAGCTGTAATAGCTCACAGCACCCTGATAAACATAAGGCAATACTGCATAGGCACCACCAAAGGTGAGCAGAGCTGCTTTAGTGAAGAACCAAGCCATTTGGGTGTAAGTATGATCCCATCCCAGCGTTAAGCTTAGGCTCAGGATTGGAATAAACCACAGTAGACCACCAATGAGCAGAATACTGCCCAAACGTTTCCAGCTAAAGATTGCATGTTCAGGTGTAGGAGTATCATCATCAATTAAAGCACGACCATAATCTTTTTTACTCTGCTGGTGTGCGTTTCCACTAGAAAATAGGTTTGGATATTTTTTACTGGTTAGATAACCAATGATTGCGGCAGAGAGCACAATTAAAGGAAAGGGTAAGTTGAAGAAAAATATAGCAATAAATGAAAGAGCTGCAATCAGCCATAAGAATTTATTTTTAAGTGATCGGCTGCCGATTCGATGCGTCGCATGAAAAACAATAGCAACAACAGCAGGTTTAATGCCGTAAAAGAGGCCAGCAATAATGGGTACATCACCAAATTTTACATAAACCCATGAAAGACCAATTAAAATAAATAGCGATGGTAGTACAAAAAGAATCCCAGCAACTAAACCACCGACGGTTCTATGCATTAACCAACCGATATAAGTTGCTAATTGTTGTGCTTCAGGGCCTGGTAAGAGCATACAATAGTTAAGTGCATGCAAAAATCGCTTCTCTGAAATCCAACGCTTTTGTTCAACCAGTTCTTGGTGCATGACCGCGATTTGACCTGCGGGTCCCCCAAAACTAATAAACCCCAATTTAAGCCAAAACAGAAAGGCTTGCCAAAATGAAACAGTTTGGATGTCTGTTTCTGGGGAGGGAATCTGTTCGTGTTGCATGATTATTCTCTGGATAGGTTGGCGTATAAGCCATCAAATATATGATTAGATAATTCAAATAGTTGGTCATCATTGTTTATTTGGCTTCGAAGACCTTGCATGACTTTTTCAATCCCTATTGCTTCAGGCGGTTCAATCCCACCCACATCAAGGTAATGCACAATTTCAGCAATTTTTTGGAGTGCTGGTGTTTCTAAATTAAAACTATGTAAAAGCACTTCAAAGGTGACCCAGTGATTGATGTGGCTGAATCTTGCGCCATCAAAATCGAATCCTAATGCGTGTTCTGGGCAGTCAGTTGGATGCTCTAACCAAATAAATGTAGGTGTGGCGTCAATAAAAGTCTTAATTAGCCATGCAGAAGCTAAGCGATCAATCCAAGGTCTTTGTCGGGTTGCCCAACATTGATTCTGATAGTTCGCTTTGTTTAAGACTTGAATGTAGGCTTGTCTTGCTTTGGGTTCATTGACTTCACCTAGACGTGCAATTGCGAGTTCCAATAATGAAAGTTCATTGAGGACCTGTGCTTGAGTCTCATCTGGATAATAGTCAATATCTACAAGTGCATTGATCCCTTTTCTGAGTTTACGAACTTGCTTGAGTAACTCTTTCTTTTCATCTTGAGTTAAGCGATCTTTTAACTCTATTAATTGTTTATAAAGAGCATCATATTCTTCTTTTCGACTGAAAATAGTCACAATATCCAAATTTGCAACCGATTCAGCGTTAAATACATAGGCCGTTCCTTGCTCTGAAACAACATCATGAACGATAGGATCAAATTTTTCGCTATGAGTCATAGGGAGGATATAGACGCCATCTCTAAGGGTTGCGGCCCCACTTGCCTTCAGCGATCGCCATACTCTCATGCGTGTGGTTGTGTTCTGTGTGGGAAGTGAGGATATGAGTAAGGATATTTTCATGTTATATACTCAACATATTTTGTTAAGTATATTATATTTTTTGATTGTTTAGATCATAATTTCTGCAAAGAATATCTATAAAACGAATATAGCCTTGTTTTGTTGCACAAATATTTACAAGCCACTGGTGGAGCTAACATATTCAAATTTAACTGACAAAATGGGATTTATTTCAGGTAAATGAGAGATAGCAACACAGAGCTCGTAATGGCTGATGAAGTTTTGATGCTTATAGACGATCGGTTTACAATCCAAGGTTTGATTCATTTCATTTGGTTGTTTAAACCTAAATGGTGATGTAAACGATCAGCTATCATTCAAGTTTTTCATGCTAATTGCATGATCACATTTGAGTTGTTCATTTTATTGTTCAGTAAATTTTCATCTTATTCTAAGACAGCACCTTCTTTTTTGATGAAATTAATAGACTAAATTTTAAAGGCTATACGCCATAGGATTTCGCTACGTGATTGAGCACTGTGTTTCTATTGGAATTGGAGGCTGTAAGAGCATATCTTCAAGTACTTGAGTGTTACTCGTCTTATCAGTTTGATATTCTTTAAATTTTGAATCTAAGCCTTTGTTATAAATACGCAAAACCGCAAGTGAATAGGGAAATGAAGGGAAATATCTTCCCCTTCATTTTAGTAATATTTATTGTTCAACTGTTTCAAGCAAAGGGACTGCATCTAGTTTTGGCATTGTGCGCTGCCAAGCTGAACCATAACGGGTATATTGAGAGGGAACTGTAATTGCAGTTTTTAGATCGTCTGCGGCTGTACGTGCCCAGAACGGGTCTTTTAACATCTCACGACCAACCAGAACAATATCAGCACGACCATTTTGTAAAATTTCTTCAGCCTGGCGCCCTGTTTCAATCAAACCCACAGCACCCGTCATGATCTGAAGTTCTTTACGCAATAATTCAGCCGCAGGCACTTGATAATTCGGGTAAGTATTGACTGGAATCATCGCAATACCACCTGACGAACAATCAATTAAATCAATATCCTGTTCTTTCATCCATTGACCATAAATTAGAAAATCTTGGGGTGTATTGCCACCTTCAACATAGTCGGTTGAAGAAATTCGTAAGAATAACGGGCCATCCCATTCACTACGAACCGCATCAATTACTTCTCGAACGATACGATAGCGGTTTTCATGACTACCACCGTAAAGATCAGTACGTTTATTCGCAAGTGGCGATAAAAATTCATTGAGTAAATAACCATGTGCGCAGTGAATTTCAATGACATCAAAGCCAGCTTTTTTTGCTCTTGCTGCACCTAAACGAAATGCTTCAACCACTTCTTTGATTTGTTCAATACTCATCTCATGTGGAACACGCGATTCAGGAGTAAACGGAATTGCAGAAGGGGCAATTGAGGGTAAATCAATCCCCAGTTGACGACCTGCATGACCGAGTTGCGCACCTGCTTTAGCACCAAAGCGGTGAATCACATCGACCACCCGAGCTAAACTGTCAATATGGCTATCCTTCCAGATGCCTAAATCGCCAGGGCCGATCGGACCATTTGGCAGTACAGAAGCAGTTTCTAGCATGATTAGCCCTGCACCACCTAAAGCACGTGCGCCATAATGCACGATATGAAAATCAGTGCTATGCCCATCAGCTGTAGCAGAGTGCATACACATTGGAGACATGGCAATACGGTTTTTAAATTCAGTATTGCGGATAGTAATCGGTTGGAATAACAGTGCGGACATCGTCCTCTCCAAGAATCAGTTTTACTTTGATGAGGTGATGATACATACTGTTTTTTAGTGTTTATACGCTAAAAAAATTCCTATACTTACTAAAAGGTAACTGTAAGCTGCTATGAAAAAACTGCGTAATTATGATTCTGCTCCGGGCTGTTCGATGGAAGCAGCACTGCATATTCTGGGTGGAAAGTGGAAGGGCGTAATTTTATTTCATCTGTTTAAGGATGGAACTTTACGCTTTAGCGAGTTGCAGCGTCATTTGGTGAGTATAAATCAGCGCTTACTGACCAAACAATTACGTGAACTTGAAGAAGATGGACTAGTGATCCGCCACGTTTATCCTGTTGTTCCTCCAAAAGTTGAATATTCATTAAGTGATGAAGGGAAAGAATTACAGCATTTAATTATGGAACTGAGCCTTTGGGGTAGAAAATGGCTAGAAAGGCGAGGCATGAAAACGGCGATTGATGAAGATTTGGATGCGCTAAAAGAGATGTTTGCCAAAACTGAAGTTTTGGATGAATTGGGTAAGTAAACACAGGCTTTGATGAAGATTTGGGCCAGTATATTGAAGTAAATACGGCTCAATACTCAATCCCTAGTTTTTTTAATTTTGAAATCAGTGTGGTGGGATTAATGCCTAAGCGTTTAGCTGCACCCTCATCACCAAAAATTTTACCTTCACATTGTTTGATTGCCAGTTGAAGGTTTGTCATTTCTAACTGTTTAAGCTGTTGTATTGTCAGGACTTGTTCGATTGCTGCGGCTTGATTGTGCTGTACGGTCTGAGATGGCTCTTGTTCAAGCAGATATTGAAAAGAAACAGCCCCGTGTTTGGCAGTGATTAATGCACGTTCTAATACATTCTGTAATTCACGAATATTACCCGGCCAGTCATAGCGTTGTAGTTCGAGGATATGTTTTTGTGAAAAAGGTAAATAAGGCACTTTACGATTTTCACTGATCAATTTCGTAAAGTGCGAGACCAGTAAAGGAATGTCCTGTTTACGTTCGCGTAATGCAGGAGAATGAATTGGGAATACATTCAGACGGAAATATAAGTCTTCACGGAAGTTTTTAAGCTTCACTTCTTCTTTTAATTTTCGATTGGTGGCGGCAATAATTCTGACATCAACGTGCCGTGTTTTCTCTTCGCCAATTCTTTCAAAAGTCCCTTCCTGCAAGACTCGGAGTAATTTGCTTTGTAATTCAAGTGGGATTTCACCAATCTCATCTAAAAATAAAGTCCCTTGATCGGCGAGTTCAAAGCGTCCAGCCCGATCACGAACTGCGCCTGTAAAAGCCCCTTTTACATGTCCGAAAAATTCACTTTCAAATAATTCAGAGGGGATTGCTGCACAGTTCACACGAATGAGTGGATGCTGTTTACGGTGACTGGATTGGTGGATAGCACGTGCAATCAGCTCTTTGCCTGTTCCTGATTCTCCGTAGATCATGACATTGGCATCAGTGGGCGCAACCACCTTTATTTTTTCAATAATCTGTAGAATAGCAGGGCTATTGCCTACAATTTCATGATATTGATTTTCTTGTAAAATCTCTTCTTGTAGATATTCATTTTGTTGCTCTAGGCGGCTTTTTAAATCTTGTAATTCCTCTAGCGCATGGGTGAGCTGTTTTTCAGTATTTAAACGATCGCTAATATCTCGGAAAACCACCACAGCACCAATGATTTCACTATCACGGATAATCGGTGTACTGGTAAATTCGACTGGAAAATAGCTACCATCACGTCGCCAGAAAACCTCTTGAATGCCTTCATGAACAATACCATCATGTACCGCAGCATAAATTGGACAATTTTCAACAGGGTAGTGTGTTCCATTTTCATGGGTATGATGATGAACTTTATGAATATTTTTACCAAGAACATCTTCGGGTTGTAAGCCAAGCATTTTTGCGCCGACGGGATTAATAAAGGTACATAGTCCTTGCTTGTTAATACTGTAAATACCATCACCCACGGAACTGAGTAATAAATGTTTGCCTGTATCTGAGTCAATAAACAGCTCTTGTAAGGCTTGCCATTCTTTTAGCCCTGCACGAATGACCTTGTCCGCATTTTTGTTAAATTGGCGTAATTCTAGATCTTTGACATCGACCAATGACCAAATGAGTAGATTTTTATTTTTATAAGGCAGGCGAATGGCGGTGACATCGAGTTGTATTTTTTCATGTTCTTTATCAAAAGCATATAGCTCATTGTTCCAAGCATAACCTTTACTGAGTGCTTCATCTGTAAATGCCATCAGATGTGGCAATTGATGGATGTGCCCAAAAACAGAAGTAACTGTTTTTGCAATCAATTCATGTCGTTCATAGCGTAATAATTGAGACGCGCTAATATTTAGATCAATAAAGCGATTTTGATGTGGGTCGATCACGATTAATGCTTGAGATGTATGTTCAAAAGCAAGCGGACGAATCGAATCTTCAGAAGACGCCCAATCAGAAATAAAGTCGATATTATTCATGCTATGAAAAATCGTAATCTTAACTATGAGTTTTCATAATACTATGAAAAACCGTAGTTGTTCAACACATTCTTATTTTTATAAAACCACTAAAAATAAATAATAAAATTATATTTTTCAATAATATATAAATTTAAAAACAGCATTTTAATCATGTTGGCATGGCTCTCGCAATAACACGGATAGACCAAAACAGTTGGTTGAATTGAAACCGTAGATATGAGGAACGGCTATGCCTAAAGTAGATATTGAACAATACAAAGATGGTGATTTTCTTGTCGATTATGAAGAAAAGGTATTTGAGGATGTAAAAGCTCAGCCGGGTGAAAAAGCATTGGTGACGTTTCACACCGTTGCCTTTGAAGGTTCTATTGGCTTGGTCAATGTCTTACAAGCAAAACGATTATTACGCAAAGGTTTTGAAACCAAAATTTTGCTTTACGGTCCGGGTGTTCAGTTGGGGGTACAACGTGGTTTTCCAACATTGGGTGCAGAAGCATTCCCAGGACATTTGGCGGTCAATAATCAATTAAAAGCATTCATGGCAGAAGGCGGTGAAGTCTATGCCTGTCGTTTCGCCTTGCAAGCACTTTATGGACAAACTGAAAAAGCTTTAATGGAGGGAATTCGTCCGATTAATCCTCTCGATGTGATGGATCTCAAACTTTTGATGCGCCGTGACAATGCATTAATTATTGATACGTGGACTGTTTAAGTATTTAAGAAAAAAGGGGAATAAGTCATGAACCAAATCATTAAAGCGGCGGCAGTTCAATGTAGCCCTGTGTTGTATAGCCAAGCGGGTACAGTCAAGAAAATCTGTGACACGATTTTGGAGTTGGGGCAGCAAGGTGTGCAATTTGCCGTATTTCCTGAAACTGTTGTGCCTTATTACCCTTATTTTTCTTTTGTGCAACCACCGTTTGCCATGGGTAAAGAACATTTAAAGCTATTGCATGAATCGGTTGTCGTGCCATCGGCAGCAACAACTTTAATTGGACAGGCATGCAAAGAAGCGAACATGGTGGTTTCTATTGGTATTAATGAGCGTGCAGGCGGCACGATTTATAACGCTCAATTGTTGTTTGATGCGGATGGTTCGATTATTCAGCATCGCCGTAAAATTACCCCAACGTATCATGAACGTATGGTGTGGGGGCAAGGCGATGGCAGTGGTTTACGTGCGATAGATTCTGCTGTAGGACGTATTGGGTCGCTGGCATGTTGGGAGCATTACAACCCTTTGGCTCGGTTTGCTTTGATGGCGGATGGTGAGCAAATTCATGCGGCGATGTTTCCGGGATCACTCGTGGGGCAGATTTTTGCAGATCAGATCAGTGCCACCATTCAGCACCATGCTTTGGAGTCGGGTTGTTTTGTGGTGAATGCCACAGCATGGCTTTACCCAGAGCAACAACAACAAATTATGCAAGACACTGGTTGTGAACTGGGTCCAATTTCTGGGGGATGTTTTACGGCCATTGTTTCTCCAGAAGGCAAATTTTTGTCTGAACCAATCACACAAGGCGAAGGTTATGTGATTGCAGATTTAGACTTTTCCTTAATCGAAAAACGTAAACGGATGATGGATTCTGTTGGGCATTATAGCCGTCCAGAATTACTCAGTTTATTGATTGATCGTCGTCCTACCTCAGTTTTGCATGAGTTAAAACTAGAGAATCCATCGAATAACAGCATCGAAAAAGTGTCTGAATTTGCCGAAGTACAAGCATAGACACCCCGTTTAAAAAAATAACAGGAGAAGATCATGTCTGCGATTGAATTACTCAGTGATTTGCAATGTAACGGGCTGAAATGGGAAGGTGAGGTTGGACTTTCTCGCAAAGGTGGCGCAGGTCCAAGCGATCATAAAGCCATGACCTTGGGTGGTCAGACGCTCATGATTCCAGTGTTAAACCTTGCTTCACAGGATTCTCCTTATACGGGTAAAAAAGATACTGCAACAGGTGAGGTGATTGTCTTTAAAAACCGCATACCTGTTGCAACGCTCACTTCGCCAACACGACCACGATTTTATGATTTAAGCACAGCAGAGGGCATTCCGTATGAACAGATTGCCACGCTGCATAGCCATGATGTGTTGGCAACAACGGTGTTGCAACATTGTATTCGCATGAATGATAAAGCAACGGCATGTCAGTTTTGTTCGATTGATCAGTCTTTAAAAGATGGGCGCGCCATTATACGTAAGCGTCCAGATCAATTGGCTGAAGTGGCGAAGGCAGCGGTAGAACTGGATGGGGTGACTCAGATGGTGCTGACCACAGGAACACCGAATACGCCTGATCGCGGTGCAGCCATTTTATACGACTCAGTTGTTGCGATTAAGGCACAAGTCGATTTACCGATTCAAGTGCAGTGTGAACCACCTGATGATTTCGCTTGGTTTCAAAAATTAAAAGATGCAGGCGCAGTATCCATCGGGATGCATTTAGAAGCCGTAAGCGATCGGGTGCGTAAGCAAATTATGCCGGGTAAAGCAGAAGTATCCCTTGCGTTCTATTTTTCTGCTTTTGAAGCAGCAGTGAAGGTCTTTGGACGAGGGCAAGTCAGTACTTATATCTTGGCTGGTTTAGGTGATACCGAACAAGAAATTATCAGCATGACGGAACGTCTAGCAAAAATAGGGGTTTATCCCTTTGTAGTTCCTTTTGTGCCGATACAGGGAACGGCTCTAGAGCATCACCCCAAACCTGATTCAGCATTTATGCAAATGCTTTATCCCCAAATTGGCACACAGCTTCGCCAGTATGGTTTGAATTCACAGGACACACAGGCAGGTTGTGCAAAATGTGGGGCTTGTTCTTCCCTCAGAGCTTATGAATAAGGAGTTGATGATGAAATTATCTAACTATGCATGGTTGATTGAGCTCAATGAAGAGCTGAAGCAATTTGTCACGGATGACATCATTATCAAAGTTGTAGCAGAAGATTGGGAGCGTCGCCAATATTATCAATTGCGTGAAGCAACCTTTCGTGATGAGCAGAAAATTTTAAAAGAAGATCGTGATGAACATGATTTCAAAGCTCTAGCGATTGTGGCGATTGGACAAATATTTGGGGAACATGATCGTGTCATTGGTGCAGTTCGTATTTTCCCCGAAGCTGAACAGACATGGTGGGGCGGGCGTTTGTGTGTTGATCCTATATACCGTCATCAACATGCAATTGGTAAAGCATTGATTAATGCAGCCGTATCCACTGCCAAAAATTTAGGCTGCACCACATTCCTTGCAACGGTTCAGCAACAGAATGAACGCTATTTTCAAAAGTTGTGTTGGGACACTGTACATGAGCTGAATGTTGCAAATCTTCCGCATGTGCTTATGCAGGCACAAGTTGAAAATTACCCATTACAACATGTGGTGATGCAAGCTTATAGCTATAAGGAGATCTGCTGATGAGACTTTCAGAACTACTCCCACAACTGCAAATCACGTCGGCAATGCAGTCTAAGCAAGATATTCATGCGATTAAATCGCAGTTGAATCTGAACATTCAAACTCTACAAGATTTATATGCATTGCCTGCGGATGATGCTGCTGCGACGCCATTCGGTGAGCAATATTTATTGCATGCTTGCGAAGGAATGCTACCAAGTTTTGTGGCTAATCACCCTTATTTTGCAGGATGGTCTGCGGTGATGGCAAATATGAGCGACATTGCTGCAATGGGTGGGCGAGCTTTAACGGTGGTGAATAGTTATTGGCATACCGATACGCAAAGTGGTCAACAGTTATTGGCAGGCATGCAAGCAGCTTGTGATGCCTATGGCGTAAAGCTTGTGGGTGGACACACCAATATTCACGCAGATTTTCAACCAACGCTCTCCGTTGCGATACAGGGTCTAGCTAATCATTTGCTCTCGGTCTTTCATGTTCAAGCAGGACAGAAAATCTTAATTGCACTGAATATGCAGGGCAAATTCCATGAGCAAACCACTTATTGGAAATGTTTTGAACATGTTCCTGCTGCTGTTTTAAGAGCCCAGTTGAATGTATTGCCCGAAATTGCAGAACAGCATCTCGCGTATGCAGCGCGTGACATCAGTAATGCAGGAATCTTAGGCAGTTTATTAATGCTACTTGAGGCGACAGGATCAGGAGCGAATCTTTGGCTAGACAAAATTCCGAAACCACAACATACCGATTGGCTGAAATGGCTTCAAATTTTCCCAAGTTATGGCTTTTTACTGACGGCCGATAGCGAAGAATGTGAGGACATCATTGAATTATTTGCTTCACAAGATATTGATTGTGCGGTGATTGGTGAGGTCACAGATTCTGGCAAGGTACAGGTTCAGCAGCAGGCTGAACAACAGACTTTTTGGGATTTTCAACAACAGGCTTTTACTGGGCTGAATTATCAAAAAGTCTTCGCGCAAGCTCCGTTTTCCCATCTTTCCCGACATGCACAGCAACAGGAGCCAACATTATGCCAAGTGTAAATTTTACCGTGAAATGGCCAAATGGCGAGGTCAATCAATATTACTCACCCTCTAGCATTATTTATGATTATTTGCGGGTTGGGCAGGTGTACAGCTTAACGGACTTTGTGACACAAGTGGAAAATGGTCTTGAACAGGCTTCTGAACGAGTCCGACTGCGTTACGGTTTTGCTTGCAGTGCTGCGATGGACAATCTCGCCAGTATTAAACGGCACATTAATATTTTGAGCATTCAAGCCCAAGATCAAATCGAAATTATTGAAATGACAAACGAATAAGACAGGTGATGACCATGATGCTAGTTGAACAAGCAAAACTTAAATCTGAATATCCAGTGGTGATTATTGGTGGTGGGCAGGCAGGACTTTGTGTCAGCCACTATTTAAAAAAAGCCAATATTGAACATGTGATTTTAGAAAAAGAACCAGAGTTAACCCATGCGTGGCGACGTAAACGCTGGGATAATTTTACCTTGGTCACACCTAACTGGCAGTGTTTGTTACCAGAGCATCCGTATAAGGGCCATCAGCCTGATGGATTTATGAAAAAAAATGAGATTGTTGAATATTTGGATCAGTTTATTGAAAAGCTCAATCCACCAGCAATTTTAGGTGTTGCAGTTCAGTATGTTGAAAAAGTTGCAGACCAGTCTTTTGTGATTGAGACAGATCGGGGGACGACAACTGCGAAGCAGCTAGTGGTTGCCGCAGGAGGCTATCACACGCCAATTTATCCAAAGCTTTCATCTGCTTTACCTGAAAATGTCACGGTGATTCACTCTGAACAATACTTTAATGCTGAACAATTACCCGCAGGTAATGTTTTGGTGGTGGGCTCAGGGCAGTCAGGTGCGCAAATTGCTGAAGATTTACATCTTGCTGGCAAAAAAGTGTATTTATCTACAGGGGATGCGCCACGTTGTGCACGTTTCTATCGGGGTAAGGATGTGGTGAAGTGGCTTTTTGAAATGGGCTATTACGAAACCACAGTCAAAGACCATCGCTATAGTGAGGAAGTTCGAAACAGTACCAATCACTATGTGACTGGACGTGATGGAGGTCGTGATATTGATCTACGTCAATTTGTATTAGAAGGGATGCAATTATTAGGGCGTTTTGAAGACTACAAAGATGGACAATTGGTGTTTCGTCCAGATTTGATGCAAAACTTGGATATGGCAGATGCAACCTATAACCGTATTAATGCAGGGATTGATGCTTATCTTGCTGAAAATGGTATTGAGACAGATGAACCAGCTTCAGTTTATGAGCCTGTATGGACAGCTCAAACTGAAATTACGGAAATTGATTTGGTTGCGGAAAATATTACTTCCATCATTTGGTGTATTGGGTTTCGACCTGACTATTCATGGATTGATTTAGATTTATTTGAAACAAATGGCTATCCAAAACATGACCGAGGAATCACGCTTGACCCTGATGTCACATTTATTGGTTTGCCTTGGTTACATACTTGGGGATCAGGTCGCTTTTTAGACATTGCTAAAGATGCTGAGTTTGTTGCTGCGCATATTAAACAGCAGCTCGACACGCCAAATTCAAGATTTAGCCCAGTAATTGCTGATGCTGTTGAAGTCTAAAAAGCATGGTATGTGATCTATTTTGGCAACGATAAAGCGTTGCCAAAATGTCCGCTTTCATTTTATTTATTTGAGATCAGGCAGTGAATAAAATTGTTCACGGAATCTTTTACTTTTTAAATTCGCGATTTCAGCAATGGGTCATAATTCCTTGAATTAGAAATATTTTGTATGTAGTGTTGATGTTTTTTGATAATTGAAGCTAATTTATTTTAAATATAAAGTGTTCCTATCAAATATAACGGGCTAATTGCCAACCTACTTTGAAGGAAATGAGATGAAATCAATGATAAAAGCTGCGATTGCGACCACGATTTTGGGTGTGGCTACAATCAGTTCTACATTTGCTGCGGAAACTCAAAAACCAACGGTGGTACTGGTTCATGGTGCATTTTCTGATGGTTCGGCATGGAGCAAAGTCATTCCTTTATTACAAGACAAAGGTGTAAATGTCGTTGCTGTACAAAATCCATTGAGTTCATTATCTGATGATGTGAAGGCGACACAACGCGTTTTAGATATGCAGAAAGGTCCAGTGGTTCTCGTTGGACACTCTTGGGGTGGTGTTCCTGTGACTCAAGTTGGTCAACAGGACAAAGTAAAAGCATTGGTTTATGTTGCTGCATTTGCCCCGTCTGAAGGGCAATCTGTGGTTGATGTTTCGAAAGATTATCCGACACCATCTGGTTTTAGTCATCTTGTCGCAGATAAAGATGGATTTGTAACATTAAGCTTAGAAGGTGTTCAGAAGCATCTTGCGCCAGATGTTGCTGCAAAACAAACGCGCTTAATGTTCGCTACACAAACGCCAACCAACAGTCATATTTTTGAAGAAAAGGTGACTGTCGCGGCATGGAAGACGAAACCTTCATGGTATGTCGTGAGTCAGCAAGATTATATGCTTCAACCTGCTGCACAGGTAGCAATGGCAAAGAAAATCTCAGCACATGTTACAACGCTGCAAGCAGGGCATACGCCACAGATTTCTCAACCCAAAGCAGTTGCTAAAGTGATTCTTGAAGCTGTGAATGCGGTATCGAAAGAATAGCGTTAAATTGCCTTAGATTACTAGATTATAAGTGAGGCGGTCCTACATCTGTGTACGAGTGATTCTTGTGCAGATGTGGGGACAAACACTAAAGATAGAGAATTTTACTTTATTATTTATAGGTTTGGATTAGTTTTTAATCATTGATTATTACGTTGAATGAGTTTGATCAATTCCCTAGCAACTGCTTTACTTGAATTGGGATTTTGCCCTGTTATAAAACGATTATCTACAACAACAAAAGATTGAAATGGTAACAACGCCTTTTTATAGTTTGCACCTTGAGAAATCAGTTCATTTTGTAAGAGAAAAGGCACTTGCTCCTCAATCCCTGATAATTTTTCCTCAGTGTTAGAAAATCCTGTAACATGACGATCAGCAATTAGTGCCTTTCCATTCAAATCTTGTAAGTTTAGTAGTCCTGCTGCTCCATGGCATACAGATGAAATTATACCGCCGTGATTATAAATTTCTTCTGCAATATTTTTGAGTGTCACGTTATTGCGAAAGTCCCACATTGTTCCATGCCCACCTGTAAAATAAATAGCCTTATATTCTAATGGGTTAATATCTTCGGGTTGGCGTGTGTGATTGAGAAGGTATATGAACTCTGGATCATTTAAATAGGCTTTGGCAGCGCGATCCATATATAACCATCCAAGGCTACGCTCATCTAATGGGACTTTCCCACCTTTAGGACTGACAAAATCTAATTCAAAACCAGCAGTGTCAATAATATCTATAAAATGCGTGAGTTCCGTAAGCCATAATCCAGTGGAGTCGGCTCGATGTGGATACTGAGCATGATTGGTCAGAATCACTAAAATTTTTGTAGGAACAATAGAGGCTTTAGCGTTATTTGATTGTTCGGCAGAAAATGCTGGATTAAAGCTCAAGAATGCTCCTAGGAATATACATATTCTCAAAAAGATAGACATATTTATTCACCTTGATTTAATTTTTTACAGTTTCCAAAGCTTTGGGGTTTGTGAAACGAATTTTTGAAGATGATTTTTGAGTGAGCGTACCAAAATCCATATCTAATAAGTGTAGGGCTGAGTCTGGTAAGGCCAATCCCTTTTGATAAGCAACTTTTGCTTCAGGTGTAAGATAAAGTTGAGAGAGCTTTTCATAACTACTGAATCCTAATGGAAAGTGATAATCAAAGTTTAAAGATGTTTCAATGCTAAAATTAAAAATAGGCAACTGTAGTTGTTTGATATTTTCCCCATAAGTTGCATCTGCTAATACTTGTTTATGTGCATAATCTATAGAAAAATTAGAGAGTGTTAGACTCTTTTCTGTTCCATCATCTTGATGGCGTGAGTAGACCATGGTTGTACCTTTTGCTCGTCCAAGTACAACTTTCATTTTGGAACCAATCACTATACTTGTCACAGGGTAATTAAACTCACTTGAATTTCCACCGATACTTGGTTGATCTAATGCTATTGCTGTACCTTTCGCTTGTGCTTTTATCCCAAATTTATCCCAAAAATCATGCCTTAACGCTTCTGGAAAAGTATGAATTGAATCTGATGCTGTAAAACCAACTGGGACTGTTAATCCAGCTTGTACTTTTGCTGTACCAATGAGGGCTAGAATAACAAAGCTTAATTTAGTGAATAATGCTTTCATATATGCTCCAACGAGAGTTTTTTGGTCATATGTGAGTAGATTTTCTACTCCGCTTGAAAGGCATCTTACTACTCGCAAAATTTTAGCTGTAGTGGCAAACTAACCCTATATTATTGTCATTTGTGGCCATGTTGTTTTAAAGGAATTGAAAATGAAAGGGGGGCATAGGTTAAAGATTTCAGGGGTTTTTCCTGTAGAATACTTAATGATAGCTAAAGAACAAGGTGTAGATATCAATCACTTATTAAGTTCTTTGGGTATGAGCCCCAACGTTAATATTTTAAGAGAACATGGGATATTGTTTGAGCAGATGTTGCAAATGATGCATGCATTATGGCAGGTGACTAACCATGACTTATCTATTGGTTTCCAAGCAGGATGTCGTATTACACCAACCGCATTTGGTTATTTTGGGCAAGCAATATTAAGCTGTAACACATTTCAAGAAGCGATTGTATTTTGTACTCAATATTGGGAATTGATTGGAAAAGGTATACAAACCACTCATCAAGAAAACGATAAAGAACATCTCATTATTATTGAAACTGAAATGCCGACAGAAGGGTATTTACAACAGTGGATGATTGAATCTGCAATATTTTCCTTTTGGCGTACATTGGTTGCTATACTACCAAATGCGAAACATGAACTAAAAATAACCTTAACTTTTGCTGAACCACCCCATGCTATAGACGTTTATAAAGAGGTTGGTAACGTTAAATATAACTATCCAATCAACAGTATACAAATCCCCATTCAATATTTGTCAGATAAACTCCCTCTCAGGAGCTCATCAGCTTTTGCTATTGCAATAGCACAATGTGATGCACAGTTAAACTTTGAAGATCAATATTCTATATTAACAAAAAAAATTAAAAATATTATAGGTTTGGATAAAAATGGATATCTTTCATTAGATGAAATGGCTGCATATTTATCTATGTCAGCGCGAACTTTAAGAAGAAATTTAGCTGACGAAGGGAGTAAATATTCTGAATTACTCAAGCAAGTAAAACTAAAAGATGCGACTCGCCTATTGCAAAATACACAATTAAGCATTGATGAAATCGCTAGTAAAATGGGTTATGAGGATGATGCTAACTTTTGCAGGGCCTTTAGAAAATGGTCTGGGCAAACACCAAGTGAAGTTCGTAAAATTAATTAATCTGAATCTTGGATAAAATTTAATTTGAAAGAAGATAACTGAACTTCGACTAACAAACTGAATTTTATATATTTTTAATATTGATTTGGAATGTTGTAGATCAAAATAAACCATCAAATGGTGCGCCCTGCGGGACTCGAATTTTTAATGTATGTATATGAAATATAATAATAATATATTTTGCATATTTCTTTTTTACCGTAAAAATTACCGTAAAAAAGAAATATGCTTTTTTTGATTTCAGATAAGAAAGAGCAAGATGATATTTTGATAATCTCTCATAAATCGGCAATTATTTAAATACTAAAACTTAACGGATTACTGATATAGCAATAGGGGGGGGCTTAATCTATTAAGCCAATGATCTCGTTGTTTACTTTTTTAGCTCATTCATTCTAATCGCTGAATTAATTTTTATCGGTACTAGAAGCCTATAAAATTTTAGTTCCTAATGGTAGTAGATCAATTGCCAAGTTTCTTGTTTTCGGATGTAGTAGTAAGCCGATGTTTACTACAGCTAAAAAGCTAAGAATTCTATAAGTTTCCTTATCCATCTTTTTTGGTATCAAAATGGCTTGCGCAGCCACCCTTTCATTTAGCTGAGTGATTTCATCTCTTAAATGTTGAATTTCAACATCTGTCTTATTGCAACTGGTTAGTAGTTCTAATTGATTTTGAACTTGAGCTAGCTGCTCTTTTAATTGTTGAATTTCTACATTTGACGGATTGTCGATATGTAGAAGTTTCAACATTTCCTGTTCATCAAATTTATTGTCTTCATCTTTTTCAATGTTTTTGAGTTTGAATTGATAATTCAGTTTGTGACGCTTAATATCATATTTTGTACAAAACTCAGCAACAGTTATTTTGCACTCCATGGATCAAATCTCATTTGCTCTAGTGTGTAAAATTCTACACTGAATAGCGATTAGCCACCAACTCAAGCATAAAGTTATGAGTTTATATGGTTTGGATTTATGATTAAAAAGTTCTTGAATATTAGTAAATTAGGGTTGGAATAATATGCTTATTTTTTAACTTTGTATTATCATGAAAGCCATATTTAAAGCGCATTTTAGAGTATTTTCATGTTTGATAACAAAAAAATTACTGATGAAGAAATGTTTTTACTTTTTAAACACAAGTATCAGTATGAAATATGCGCTGGAAAGGATGATGAAATCTCCATTTTTAAAGATTGGTTTTGCTTATTTGATGCGTTGAATCAATTGAAGCAGATGTCTACTGACAATGCATTTCTTGAAGAATTTTTTTTTCAAAACTCAGAGAAATTGCGTGAATTATTTTTTACCCTTTGCCGTGCTAGTCAAACTATTTTTAATTACAAGCATGAAATTCATTTTGATTTATTCAACATTTTTAAAAGTAGTCTAGATGAATACGATAAGGAAAATGTCGCAACTTCAGAGAATGCGTTTCTTCATTCGCTTCAACGTTCTTTAGACACTGGAGTGCGACTTCCAGTCGAACAATACCTACACTTTTATTCTATTTTCAAGAATCAGTTGGCTATACGTCCAATAACTAACGGTATGTATTCACTAAGGGATCAGACACTTTTTTCTGCTCAACAAAAAATAGGAGAACTTTTTAAGAGATATGGTGGCTTGTATGTATTTAATGTCAGTTATCAATTTAGACATGCTTCAACAGTCACATCAAAAGATAAAATTTTGGAGCTATTTAAAGATGTAGAACTTATAGAGCAGAACATCGTTTCAGATCGCGGATTACTTAAAGTTCTGTTCAATTTTGAGGATGATGGTGTTCATGGCTGTCTGTTAAATTGCATCGTGATTTATCCCTTACAGCTCTATAAAAATACGAATGGAGCTCTAGCACAATTACAAAGGGTCGCTGAAAATTGCGCAGAAAATAGTAATGTGCGGTTTCAAGACCTAGGTCCATTGTTTAAAAAAATTTGCGGCAAAGACATCGTTGGTGTCATTGACGATAATGAAAAACTTGAAAATTTTTTGTATTGGTCGATTGGTTCATTTTATCGATATGAAGATTTTTTTCATTACTGTATCCCATCAATACGCAATGATTATATTCATAAACAAGTCATGACACCTTGGACGATTATGTCTCAAGTTTCGAGAATTGGAGTAAAGCCTAAGCCTTTACAGCTCACTCAAGATAAGTTGATGAATTTCATTAAAGATAAAAATAAGGTGTGGTCTATAAGTGTTTTACCAAAAGTCCAAAGGCAGCAACTAATAGTTGATGAGGTCCTTTTGGTTGAGATGTCTTATGAGTTTGGGGATGGTAAAAATTTAACTGGAGAGATTCTTTATTTCTTAGATGTGTTTTATGCGTACCTCAAAATAAATTCTGAAGCATTTTTCCATTTTGAGGTATTGGACGATGTCATTGTTGACATGAAGCTTAGTAGGATGGGGAGGCAATTAATCTATCTTATAAGCTTATTCAGCCAGCAATCAAATCTTATAAATGAAATTGAAGACTTTAAGTACAAGTTAAATATCCAATTTCACTTGCTTTTTAAAACGGCATTATGGGAAAAAATCAAAGAATTAGCACATAGGGGAAGCGCCGTTCTAACTCAAATAGAGACTTTTGGGCGTTTAAATCAATTTAGTAAATCCTATAAAACAGGTGAATTAGGCCCTATGCTATTACAAATGCCTTCTACTTACCTTTCTATAGACCTTGATAAAGAGCTTGATAAAGATTTGATTTCGTTCCGACGCAGATATAAAGATGCGCAGGAGAGCTTTGCGGAATTGCTTAAGTCTGATCAATTAATATGCAGATTTAAGTTTTATGCAGATGTTAGCGGAGAGTCTTTTTTAGATAAAAAAGAAGTATTTGCCAAGAACTTTACTGAGTTTTTAAGGAAATACAGACGAAATAGCGTCTTAAGAAACTTGAAAGGATATTTTTTAGTTTGGTTGAATAATCCGCATCGTGAAGTTTTCGGAGATAAATCAATTGAACCTTATGTAGATGTAATCTTTGTCATGGAGTGTGAGTATAGATTCGATATCCAATCTTTTTTGCAGGAGCTTAGTGATAAATGGATAAATTTCAAAGGAAAGAGTTCTTGTACCGATGAAGATGGAAAGCTTTTTAGAGCACTTAATTTAAAGTGTGAACCTCTAATGTATTCTGATGAGTCTTTGAATTCAAGACCTATACTTTTTGATAAAAAGAATAGGAAATTAAAGAAAGCCTTGTTAGAAAAATTGCTCCTCTATTTTACTTATAGGCATTTTTATTTACCTAAAGTTTATGATGATCTAACAGATAAAAGGACCAAAATGTTCAGTAAAGGGCATTGATTAGAAACTCATGGCTAAATGTTCTACTGAGGTAGTTTAACTTTAGCTTCACTCAGTTTCTTAAAAATAGCTGCATGACAGGTAGGTTTGAAATAGTTCTTGCCCGTAAAGGGTTGAAACTGTTTCAACAAGTTAGTGGGTTATTAATACAATGATAATTATATAAATAACTATAAATACAATAGCCTATAACACTATCTAACATATGATCTAACTATTGGTAAAAGATGAATTCAATCCGAGTGATATGAACTAAACCATCACTTAAGAGATCATCATGAATTTAGACCCTTGTCATACCAATGAATCAGAAGTACTGATTGCTATCGACTCATTCATACAGTCTGTTTGTAGATATGATGTATTTAATCCGAATGACTTTAGATCAAGATTGAAAGAGCTTATACCTCTATTTAAATTGATTTATCGACCGAGTTTTAAATACAGCCATAGTGTTCTTCTCTTCCAGAAAATGGTCTATGACTTAGACTACATAACTGACATCAATGATATTGATCAATTATCTAATACACAAATACTCACCCTATCAGATAAAGCTCAATATCATGGTTTTGATGTAGAGTACGAGTTACGGTCTTTACAGGCACAAGAACATAAGAATAAAAATAGTCTGAAGGAATATCTCAAAGACCTGATTTGGCATTATTCCAAGCTGTTGTTTGTCAGAGTTGATTTGTCTATCCATAAAGATTTTCAGCATGAGGTTAACATTGAGACCTTTAATCAATACCTTAGAACCTTTATCAATAGAATGCAGAATAAGGATACGTGCTTTAAGGATCTACAAGGTTATGCATGGGCTGTAGAGCAAGGGGAAAGGAAGGGCTACCACTGTCATGTGCTATTAATCTACGATGGGCATAAACGCCAGTCTGACTATGGATTAGGTATGCAAGTCGGTAAGTGTTGGGAAAAGATAACAGATCAGAAAGGCTATTTCTTTTTATCCAATACCTCTGAATATAAAAAGAAATTTGAACAAAAGGGGATGTTAGGCATTGGAATGATTCACCGCAAAGATTTTCTGCAAGTTGATAATGCAATCAATGCAGCAATGTATTTGGTGAATCCTGAAAAAGAAAACCAGTACTTAAGAGTGAAGGTCAAAGGCATGCGTACTTTTGGTAAAGGTGTTTTTGAGGTGGACTGGAGACGTCCACGAAAACAAGTCGCTTCAGTTGAAGATTAGCCTAACAAATAAAGTGCTCAACTTATGCAGAGCTCCCAAAGGCTCTGCATAACTTTTAGTTAAAATTATAAGTGTAAGTGCCTGAATTGGTATTCACGCTCACTTCCCGAATATGTGCTGCATTACAACGCGGATAGGCCAGAGCAACTGAACCATAGCGCATGTTGTGATGATCGTACAAACTAATCACTCGACAATTGCCTCGATTGACCACGACACTTTTAATGGTCGTTGGGTGATCATTGAGTGAGAGAATGTCAATCTTATCAATATAGCCGGTCATGGTTGATTCAGTCATTTCTCGATAGGCTTTGAGTTCAAACTCTTCCTTAGGCTGAGGCGCTGCTTCGACTAAGTCCTCATCCACGGGTTCAGTTTCTTCAGGCATCCAGTGCTCTACGCTTGCCGGATCTATTTCACTGATAGGAGTGTTGAGGACTGCTTCTAATTCAGGATCGGAGGCAGCAGTAGAGTTGTTTTCTGAGCTCGGTTCAGCAGGTTTATCCTGACAAGCGCATAATGTGAATATGAGGCTTGCCAATAGACATGTTTTAAAAAGATGCATAGGACTGTCCAGTATTCAAAAGTGAAGCTTCAAGCCTCAGACCTTTAAAAAGGATGTTTGGTCCGAGGCTAAGCTAGGGTTATTTACATGCACCTTTCTTTACGGCATTGACCATTTGAGGCGAATTTGAATAAGCATCGAGTTCTAAACAAATTTTCTGTTTTGATTTCGCTGATTGCTGAATCAAAGCTTCACCTTTGATCGGGCTTTCACCACCAGCGTTGTACACCATGTAGCGTTTGCCTGATTGAGCTTTAAAGGTAAAGGCATCGCCTGATTCCCCAAAACCTTCAATCTTCTGAACGACGACGGTGACTTGGGTTGTTTTCGCTAACGTAAGTGGTGCGAAAGCTACAAGGCTAAGTGTCAGAATGATTTTTTTCATGTCGTGTCCTCTTATTTTTTATTTTCTAGATAAAGTAAAACCGCTAAGCCTTGCGCAAAGATGCGTTCGTCCGCTGCTGAGTTGCTCCCACCACTGTAAAACACTGCATCACCCGCCTCGGATAAGTCTATAGAACGGTTGCTTTTCAGCGTAAAACCTTTCCAAAGTCCATAACCATCGCCTGATTTGGCATAAGGTTTTAGCTTGATCCCACTGATTTTGAAATTATCAGGTATAGATTGCCATTGTTTAGAAAGGGCATAAAAGGCGTTGCAGTTCTGATTACCTTTACAGCGCTGAACTTTTGGAGCGCTTTGTGGGTGGTTATATATTTGCGTCATGCTTTTTACGTTGGCATGACTTAGGCTTGTGGTGAATAAGCAGACCGATATGGCACTGCTGTGTAAAACTGTTTTTATCAAAGTGTTCATATTAAAAAATCCCCAGATTGTTTTAAAAATAGTGGGTGGTGGATGACAACTTAAACTCAGTTGAACATCGAGATCGGCCAAACTACAGCCTTGCCTAAGTTGTAGGCATAGCTTTGATGGGCGGTGTCACTGCATCCTTTTAAGTAGAAAGAAAACAGCAGGGCAATCGCGATATAGCCCCCAATTACATAATGTTTAATTTGCATATGCTTTCCTTTAGCGAGATTGGCAGTACTGTGCAGCAAGCGCCATGTTTTCAATGAAGTCCTGTGGAAGATCAAAATTGCTAAGGTTTTGTTCACCAAGCTTTTGCATGACCGCAGGCGAGTATTGGCCTTCGAGTTGGTCATAGACACAGGAACAGGTTGAGCGATCTGTACCACCTGATTGGCAGCCAGCATTGAACTCACGTTTAGATTTGCTTTCACAACCTGCCAAGGAAACAGCAAGCAGCATGGCACTGCCCAGAATAGGCATTGCAGATAAAATAGACATGATGATTCTCGTCTGAGTAGAGGATGATCAGTGCCTGATTCGCAACAAAAATTGGAGTGATGTGATTTTTAGCGACGCGGTGGATTGTCCCAACCTGCGAATGAAACCAGTAGCCAAAAGATCATCATGATCAAGACAAAGCCAATCACAGCAGGGCCTAGCCAGATCAATACCCCAAGGATAAGAATCAGACGTGCAAGTATCTTCATTGCTTAAGCAAAGAAGGATGATCCTTTAGCTCAAAGAGAGATGGTGTAATAGGGATATGGTTTTTGATAAGAAAATTGAAAACAGTCATGATTGACTCCTTAGGTATTTAAGAAGTTCTACCGAATCACTGTCAATTGATTATGGTGGCAGAACGAAAAGGGGTTGACAGACTGAACCTAAGAATCAGCACACCCGAAGGTGTCCCCCTCCCGTTCTACCGCAGAGGGAGCACGAGGGCATACACCAAAAGAAAGGATCTTTTAGTGCACTTAGGAAACGGTCTGTCAAAACCGACTGGCAATGTAGGCCAGCACGCTCATCATAATGCGAAGTAGGGATGGGGTCAATTTGATTTCAGTTTGGCATAAGCTCAAAACTCTAAAAATTAATCAGCGATCAGATTGCAAATAATTTCAGATACATAACACCTGAATGAAGCAGAAACAGGGCATCCGTTTAATCAAGCGGATGCTCTGTATATGCACCTATATCTTTTCAGGAGTTTAGTTATGCCGTTTCGAGATTTTGATCAAGACGAAGATTTGATGTTCACACGACCTGAGGCGGTAAAGCCCATGATTCAGAACTTGGGTTTAAGCAACTCTCCAACGACTTTAGCGGTATTGGGCATGTCACTGGCTAAGTCATTGGGCTACTCACCGTTTATTGGTGGGGTCGCAGGCGCGATGCTCGGCGGTGTGATTCTGGTGATTGCTGATCAAACCCGTGCACCTGTCCGACCACCTTTTAGTAAGTCCTAAAGATAGCTTTTACAACACTTTATCTATCAAAAACATATTCATGATTTAAATGAGGACATCTTTTATGGCACATCAAATTGAACACATGGCTTATGTCGGGGAAACCCCTTGGCATGGCTTAGGCAATCCACTTACCCAAAATCAACCAATTGAAGTCTGGGCACAGCAGGCAGGCATGGACTGGCGGATTGAATCCTCTAATGTCAGTTATATGGCTAAAAATGATCGTGGGCAAAGCATCATCATGCCTTTTGAAGAACAACGTGTGTTATATCGTTCCGACACATATGCACCATTGTCTGTGGTCAGTCAGCGTTATCAGGAAGTACAACCGAAACAGATTTTAGAATTCTATCGTGATCTGACCGAGCAATCAGGCTTTGAACTGGAAACCGCAGGCGTACTGAAAGGCGGGAAGAAATTCTGGGCATTAGCCAAAACAGGACAGACCTCAGCTTTAAAAGGCAAAGATGTCAGCAATGGCTACATTCTCTTAGCTACGGCTTGTGATGGAACGCTTGCAACCACGGCGCAATTCACCAGTATTCGTGTGGTGTGTAACAACACCTTAGCGATTGCTTTGAAAGGTCAAAACTCTAGTGCAGGTGTAGTCAAAGTTCCGCATAGTACCAAGTTCGATGCGCAGAAGATTAAGCAGCAACTCGGTATTTCAGTGCGTACATGGGAGGATCACATGTATGAAATGAAACAACTCAGTCAACGGAAAGTTACCCAGACTGAAGCAGCAGCTTACTTTGATGCGGTGTTTAACAACACTAGCCTAAGCAATACGGAGCAGGACGAAGGCATTATTCAGTTCTACCGTAATGTCGCCAGCCAAGCCAACCACACAAATAGAGCTGAAAACAAGACCGAACCGAATGGACGAGCCATGTCTAAAGTCATGACCATGTTTAATGGGCATGGTCGTGGGGCAGAACTGAGTTCAGCCAAAGACACGGCTTATGGCTTGCTGTGCTCAATCACCGAGTTCGCCGATCACGAACGTCGTGCCATGAGTCAGGACCACCGTTTGGATTCTGCATGGTTCGGTGCAGGTGCAGGCCTCAAACAACGAGGACTCGAACAAGCACTGCGTTTAGTTGTTTAAGCTTCAATTCAGATTCAGGTTTTAAGATCAGGACATGAGATCAAGATAATCCTGTCGGTCTTATTCAATTTGAACACCTCTTTGCCACATCACCAGATGTGGCTTTTTTTATGCCCAAAATTTAACAATGACAGGAAATCGTTATGAACTCAGCACTAATTCAACCAAACAACATAACCCCGAATATTCATGCCGACCGTCCAAAATTGTTTACCGCAAAACGCTTCGTAGAAACTAAAAACATGACTCAAGCCGAATGGCTCGAAGTAAGACGAAAGGGCATTGGTAGCAGTGATTGTGCCGCAGCCTGCGGACTCAATCCTTATATGTCGATGCTTGAACTGTGGATGATCAAAACAGGACGTATTCAACAAAACATTGAAGATGAAAGCGAAGGACATGCACCTTTGTATTGGGGCAAGCAGTTAGAGCCACTCGTTGCTGAATACTACAGCATTCGCACCCAGCATAAAGTCCGTCGGGTCAATGCAGTCCTGCAACATCCTGATCCAGATAAACACTTTATGTTAGCCAACTTGGATTACTCCGTGGTGGGTAGCGATGAGGTACAAATCCTAGAATGCAAAACCGCGGGGGAATATGGCGCTAAGCTCTGGCGAGAGGGTGTACCACTCTATGTACTGTGCCAAGTGCAACATCAATTGGCAGTGACAGGCAAACAAGCAGCGCACATTTGTGTGCTGATCTGTGGGCATGAAACGCGCATCTTTAAAGTCACGCGTTCAGAGTCGGTGATTCAGCATATCGTCAATGCCGAACGTTACTTCTGGGACTGTGTAGAAAAGGATACACCACCTGAAGCCGATGCCAGTGAATCTGCAGCCAAAGCTTTACAACTGTTGTATCCAGAACATATCCCCCTGAGCACAACCGATCTTTCTGAAAATGAAGATGCCAATCAACAGTTTGAACAACTGATCCGAGTGCGTAATCAAGTTGAGAAGTATCAACAGCAATTCGATCTACTCAAACACCAATTGCAAGGCCAGATGCAAGAGGCTGAACGAGCGACCTTTAAAGCGGGTTCTGTGACGTGGAAGAAGTCGAAAGACTCGATCAGTTTAGACACGAAGGCTTTGCTGAAGTCACACCCTGAATATCTCAGTCAGTACCCACAAAACAAGCAGGGTACACGGCGTTTCAACATCTACTGCAATGATGATTAAAAACAGATTTAGCCTAAGTGTAATTTACAAGTCGAACTCCCAACCACCAATAAAAAATCCCATGTCTAAGCGTATGGGATTTTTTATAGCAGTTTTCAATTTTAACCAAGCATAGCAATTCATTTAAACAGAAGAGGAAAATACCATGATTAAAGGTTTAGCAATCACCCCGCCAATACTCGGACGAATCAGCATTGGTAAAGTGGTGGAGAAGAATGGTAAACGTGTCCCTGAAAAGGATGACCAATTTACCTTAACCTCGCAAATCCAAAACAAAGAGGGTTGGATAAAACATCCCTTAGATGAACAGCTCCGTGCCAAAGCACCTAATCAAAAACTCCGCTCAATACCAGTACGCATGATCTTTAATGATCCAGAACTGAACTTACGTGCAGAGTACAGCCTTTTCGACCGTCAGACAGGCCGACCAGTGTGTATCGGCAACGGTGAGACTTGCCAACGACTGACCAATCAAGGCGTTGAGCATCACCCCTGTCCATCTCCTGATCTATGCTCTTTGGCACAAGGTGGACTGTGTAAACCGTATGGCAGACTGTATGTGAATCTCGATGAGTCGGATGAGTTTGGGACTTTTGTTTTTAGAACCACAGGGTTTAATAGTATTCGGACTTTAGCAGCACGACTCAGTTATTACCATGCTGCATCGAATGGATTGCTGTCCTGTTTGCCTTTGCAACTGACCTTAAGAGGCAAGTCCACGACACAAAGTTATCGTACTCCTGTGTATTACGTGGATTTAACCCTACGTGAAGGTATTCATTTACAAGATGCGATTCAAACAGCTAAGGAGATTGATCAGAAAAGTAAGCTGTGTGGTTTTAATCAGGCAGCTTTGGATCAAACCGCCTTGCAGGGTTTTGCCAATGCGCAATTTGAAGTGGATGGGGAGGATGGGGAGGCACTTGTTGAGGAGTTTTATACGCAAGATTTAAAGCAACAAGACCAGAAACAAATGCATGATTTAACGCAAGTACGAGATGTTCAGAAAGGTTTACAACAGTCTGTCAGTGTAGTGAATTGATACTTCAGCAAAACGCCAAAGTTAATTTTTACGAATCGCTCAATCATTTGAGCGAATTGCCGCTCGCATTAAAGATCAGGAGTAAACATCATGAATGCGATCACAGGCCAAACTTTTGTAATGAATCAAATTATTAATTTGAAAGAAGTCATTCTATTCACGGGACTAAGCCGCGCAACGATTTATAATATTATGGATGAGCGTCACAAACAGTATGACCCAACATTTCCTAAACAAGCTAAGTTTACCGTTGGTCGTGTCGGTTGGTCTGCTTTTGAAATCAACCAATGGATTGAGTCTAAGCTGGCTGAGCGTTAAGTATGTGGGAGCGTAGGCTCCCTTTTTTTTATTCAAAACGTCTAAGTCAGGCTGTGCCTTGAGAGTGTTTAGATAGAATTCCAGATATTCCAGCCGTATTAGATTTTGCAGTCAATGAGGGAAGCAATTGAATTACTGCCCAAGTACTTCGGGTCAATGATGGGATTATTTAATCTATGAGACAGTGACTACTGATTGGAGGCTGATGGTTTCTTCAATAAAAATTGATTGCTGTACTAGAATTTTATTAATAAGGTAGTTCTATGCGGGGATTTCAAGTATATACGGAAACTTCAAAAATATGCTTTCCTTTTAATAATGATTTAATTAGACCGAGAGTCTCTTACATCCTTGCAGGTCTAATAATCTACTTCTGTTGTCAGTTATTGCTCCTTACCTTGGTTGAACAGCATACCAAAAAAAGAATAGATCAGAATTAATACAATACAACTTGTGATACACAATACAAATAAAACAAAGATAGAACTAAGATTGGATGGTTTGTCATGAATACATTCGTTTGAAGGCATAACTAGGCTGCTTCCACAATTCTGACATACACCAAGACCTGTCCTACGCCATATTTCATAAAAAAATGCTGGAAATATAAAAAGAAAAATTAAAACAATAGTAACCAAGAAATGTCCTCTTGGTTTAGACCAGCCTATATGACGGCAAGTTTTACAATTAATACAGTGAGTCATTTTATTCTCAATAACGCTTCCAAGTAATCATAGATACAAGACCTGCCTCAAATTGTAACAACAACATTTTATAGTTATTTCCAAATATTAGGTTTAGTTGTATCGATTAAAAATGACAAATTTGTCATTTTCTAGTCAGGATCTTGTTTACGTCATCAGATCATAATGGTGTTTTCATTTATGGTGAGCACTTCTATATGATCAAATTATTTCAGATATTTTTTATCAGCCTTGGTATGATATTTTCAAGCCTTAGTTTCGCGGATGGAGGCTTAAGATTTTTAGAGAAGAATAAGAGAGCAGTACAGGAAGTTAATGAAAAGAACCCTAAGCAATGTGAATGTAAATGATTAAAAAAACCTACTTATTGTAGGTTTTTCTTTGTTTGCTCAATGACGCTAAATGATCTCTATAGCATTCAAGATGCATTAAGGAGAAGTAGAAAATATGTATTTTAAGTATTGGTAAATTTTGATAAAGCAAGGCGACAGTTAATTTTTTGAGAACGCTTGCTGAATGAGATTGCTTAAAGCTTATAGAGGATAAAATTCGCATTTTGTAACCCATTAAAATGTTGTAAAAATGTCTCGTAAGAAATGAGTTACAAAACTGAGAGAAAAGAAAAAGTAATGTTAGGGTACAGATGAGTATTATTTGATGCTTGCAACCTGTATGAATGTTGCAGTGTGCTACTAAAATTATCTGGAAGGCTTGTAATTTTGAGCTCTGAAGAGCCAGTTGTACGCTGATGATGAATGTTAGCAATTTGGTACTGCTGTATTTCATTAAGGGTATATAGGTTTTTCATTTTGTATCTGTCTGCTTTGTACTTGGATAATTAGCATTCTAAGTTTCAAAGACAGACATAAACGGGACACGAAAATGACAAATTAGTTCAATTGATTTACTCCACATAAGGGGGGAATTGAATTTCAAAAACAATAAATTGTTGTTTGAGCTGAACAGAAATTAATGCATGGTGCAATTCAAAAATTGAGCGAGTGATGGCTAATCCTAAACCAGTACCATCCTCTGTTCGTTGCCGAGCAAAATCGAGTCTATAAAAACGATCAAAGAAGCGGTTTAATTGATCTTGTGATAAATTTTGCATATCTGAAGACACTTTATTTTTGACTAAAATACGACAGCCTTCCTGATTTTGGTTAAGCTCAATGTGTAATATCGAGTTTGGCTCTCCGTATTTAATAGCATTGGAAATTAAGTTGCTAAAAGCTCTTCTGATCATGGACGAATCAGCTATGACTTTGGCATATCCATAATATTTCAACTGAATATTTTTTTCAGATGCCCAAGCCTCGTAAAATTCATATAAAGCGATAATTTCATTTGATAACTCTATATTTTGTAAATTTTTTAGTTCGATAAGGTGATCTGTTTTTGCTAGAAAAAGCATATCCGATACCATTTTTGCTAAACGTTCATATTCTTCTAAATTAGAAAAAAGAACTTCACGGTATTCTTCGATATTACGTGGTTTGGTTAAGCTGACTTGAGTTTGCATCATGAGGTTATTAATAGGGGTTCGTATCTCATGTGCAAGATCACTTGAAAAGCTGGATAATTTTTCTACAGAAATCTCTAGTCGTAAGAGCATGTCATTAAAAGCAGCTGCCAATGGAATTAATTCACTTGGTGTATTTTTTAACTCTATACGTTTGGATAAGTTATTTGCCGAAATATTTTCGGCAATTATTGCCATTTGTCGAATAGGTTTTAGTCCGTGCCATGTAGCTAACCAACCTAAGCAAAGTAATGCAAGAGTACCGAAAATTCCAATGAGAACTAATTGTTGCTTAAAAAAATGTAAGAATTGAAAATTATCGCTCACCTCCATTGCAACAATAATTTCAACTTCTTGTGGAGAGTTATCAATGATTAAAGGACGCTTAACTATAATTCCTTGATAGGTATTATTATCATTGTTCCAACTCACTAGGGGGGAGGTCTTCGTATCCTCAAAGTTCAATATATCAATTTTATGATGTCGAGTTTGATAGAGTATTTGCTTTGATTGAGTTTGAATTTGAACAATTAGATTGTCATGTCCAATTAATGCTTTATTAAGACTTTCTTGAAATTCATTAGGTTTTTTTAGCAACAAATTTTCAATAAGTTGGAGTTTACCTTCTATTTGGTTTTTATTCTGGGTGGAGAAGTGAGAAATAACGTGCTGATGAATAGTGAGCCCCATGATTATGAGTACTAGAATAGTAAAAATGATGGAAAGAAAACTAATTCGAAAGCTAATCGAATTTAAAATTTTAAGTTTCATCTTCAATCTCTAATACATAACCCATGCCACGAATGTTTTGAATGAGTTTAGGATGAAAGTCTTGATCGATTTTATTCCGTAAACGTCGAATCGCAACCTCAACTACATTGGTATCGCTGTCAAAATTCATATCCCAAACAAGAGAAGCAATAAGTGATTTCGGTAAAACCTCACCTTGACGTCGCATAAATAGTTCTAAAAGGGCAAACTCTTTGGCTGTTAAATCAATTCGTTTTCCAGACCGAATTACCCTACGTTTTATTAAATCTAAATGTAAGTCGGCAATTGCAAAGAAAGTTACTTCTTCTTTTAACATTCCTCTACGAAGTAAAGTTTTAATCCGTGCAAGAAGTTCTGCAAAAGCGAAAGGTTTAATTAGATAATCATCTGCACCTAATTCTAAACCTTTAACACGATCTTCAATTTGATCACGTGCAGTCAAAAAGAGTACAGGCAATGTTCTATGTGTTTTGCGTAATTCTGTTAAAGTTTTCCAACCATCAAGTTTGGGGAGCATGACATCTAAAATGATGAGGTCATAATTTTCTGTCACTGCTTGATGTAAGCCTGATAGGCCATCTTGCACCCAGTCTGTAATGTATCCTGCTTCAGTTAGACCTTTTTGCAGGTAATCCCCCGTTTTCTGTTCATCTTCAACAAGAAGAATTCGCATAATTAGATTTTCCTAAAGCTGAATAGCAAAATCTTACCTTTAATTAGTGTTCAAATTGTATAAATGACAAAATTGTAATTTTTAAGTCAGTAACGTGTTGATCGCCTCTGTATAAAATTTTAGTAAATTTAATTTTGGAGAGGCTAATGTACGCTTTACGATTTTCACTTAAGTATTTAGTTGCCTTTATAGCCAGCATACTTTCAGTATCTTTGTTTGCTATGAATACAGAGAAAGAGCAGGTGCCTAGTAAAGAAATTACACTTTCTTCTCATGTGAATAAGGAGAATAATCAAAAAAAGGAGTCAATACTAAAACGACCTGAAGAGCAATCTGTAAAAACTAGTTCTTTGTTAAGTGAACAGCAGATGGAAGCATATCAACATAAAATAGCTGCAATCGGGGAAAAGTCGAAATAAAAATTTTACATTCGAAAAGAAGGTTTGCTGGTCATAAACGTACACAAAAATTGAAATGAAATTTTGATTTTTAATATCCCTTTAGGTGAGGCTCTAAATGCGAATTTTAAATACACTTGAACCTGAATTTGAAAAGGCTTTGAAACACTTATTAAGTTTTGAGGCAGTTACTGATCGAGAGTTGGTTAAAACGGTTGATCAAATTATTGATGATGTGCGAAAAGATGGTGATGCTTGTTTATTAAAATTGACGCAACAATATGATCAACATCCTGCAATAGAATTTAATCACTTATCTTTAGATCAAGTTATTTTAAAACAAGCATTCGATGGCTTAGAAATTGAAGTTAAATCTGCACTTGAGTTTGCTTCCTCACGCATTTGGAATTTTCATCGAGCTCAAATCCAAGAGGGGTGGTCGTTTAAAGATGAATTTGGAAACATCTTAGGTCAAAAGATTACACCTTTAGATCGAGTAGGTATTTATGTCCCAGGCGGATTAGCATCATATCCATCATCTGTTTTAATGAATGCTATACCTGCTAAAGTTGCTGGTGTAAATGAAATTATTATGACTGTTCCTGCACCTCAGGGAATTTTGAACCCACTTGTACTGGCGGCGGCATATTTAGCTGGAGTTGATCAAGTATTTACGATTGGGGGAGCACAAGCAATTGCTGCTTTAGCGTATGGAACAGAAACAATTCATCGAGTTGACAAAATTACAGGACCCGGAAATAGATTCGTTGCAGCGGCAAAAAAGGCGGTATTTGGTCAAGTAGGAATAGATATGATTGCTGGGCCTTCAGAAATTGCTATTTATGCTGAATCTGGAACAGATCCTGATTGGCTTGCAATGGATTTATTATCACAGGCAGAACACGATCCCATTGCGCAAGCGATTTTCATTACTCCTGAACCAGATCTCGCTCAGACTGTACACGAAGCCTTACATAAACATTTAGCCGAATTGCCTAAACAAAACATTGCTAGATCGTCAATTGAAGCTAGGGGGGCCATTATACTTGTCGAAAATCGCGAAATAGGGATAGACATTATTAATAGAATTGCTCCTGAACATCTCCAGCTTTGTGTTGATCAGATTGTTGCAGAAGAGATGACAGGAAAAATTCGTCATGCAGGTGCTATCTTTATGGGACGGTTTACTGTTGAGGCCTTTGGAGATTATTGTGCTGGTCCAAATCATGTGTTACCAACTTCTGGGACGGCAAGATTTTCTTCACCTTTAGGTGTGTATGATTTTCAAAAAAGATCGAGTTTGATTATGTGCTCGGAGGAAGGGGCTAAACCTTTGGCCCAAATCTCTGATCTTCTTGCACAATGTGAAAGCTTAGAAGCTCACGCACGTTCAGCGAGATATCGGACTTAATAATGTTATGCGGTATTGAAATAAGTTTGTGAAAGATTTACTTTTAAAAAACGATTCAGTATTCTTTGCCAATCATAAGGTGATGTGATCAGTATGCCAGTTAATAAGTTTTCAAAGCTTATTCTTGTATTTATCCTGTTTTTGTTTGCTATAACAACTACGGGTATTTATACATGGGCACCTGTAATTGCAAAAAATTTAGACCACCATCATGAACTTAGTATTCTTGTAGAGACAGAAGATTCTAGCCAATGGTCATTGATTCATCATGAAGATAATCAAAAAGTTGCGCTTGAGGATACTAAAAATCACAAATGGAAAAGCTATGATGAACCGCCTTTTCATCATTCAGTAAAGCCAATACAAGCTAATGATCATGTATCTAGTGATCCAATATTTATGCTTAGTTTTGCTTTACCTTTAATCCTTTTTTTCCTTAGTTTATTTGAAAGACCTATTCGATCTTTTAAATTAAGGAGAAAGGTTTATTATCTCTGTAACTCCTATACATCTACGAAAGAATTAATCGTTCTAAGAAATTGATTTAACTATACAAAAATATTTCTCATTTTTTGTATAGGTATAGTCATGTCTAAAAAATATCAGGTAATTATTACTTGTGGCTTGATAGCATCAGCGACACAATTGTTTGCAGAAACAAATTACGCTCAGCTTCAACAACAAGTTATTTCAAACGATTCACTTTTGAAAAGTTTGCAACAATCTCAGCAAGCATATGATGTAAATCAAAAATTTGCTGGACGCTTAAATAATCCAACTTTTAATGTTGAATTGGACAATCTTGGTAACTCGGATTTAAAAGACCTAGATGGGCCAACAACGATGATTGGCTTATCACAGGATATTCCTTTAAATAATAAGCTTGTATTGCGTAAGCAGTTGGCAGGCTTTCAGGGGAATACCAATCAATTCACTGTTGCTAAAAGACAAGCGGAATTAAAAGCCGATCTGCGTATATGTATGTCTAATTGGTATGTTGCTTCGCAGCGTTCAAAAATTTTTGAAAACGAAAGTAAATTAAGTGCAAGGCAAGCCAATGTTTTAAATGAAAAATTAAAATATGGGCGGGTGATACCATCAGACGTGCAACTTAGTTCTGCTTTGTTTTCTGAGTCTAAATTACGGCATCAAAACGAACTAAAAAAAGTTCAGTTCCAAAAGAATCTATGTTCGAAGTTCATACCTTCTTTGCCAAGTTCTGCCGTCGAAGTGCCATTGAGTTTTAACTTTTCTGACAAGGTTAGTTTGTCTGAACAAGAGGCAACTCTCAAAACGCAGTTAACAAAAACGCAATTTGATTTAGCAAAAAAAGAAGCTGTTCCTGATATCACACTTGGTGTTGGGGTAAGGAATTACCAAGAAACAAATGACAAAGTTTTTTTAGTTTCAACGTCTATTCCACTATCCGTCTTCAATCGTAATAAAGGCAATATTGCTCTTGCTCAGGCTGAACATGCGAACGCGGAATCACGTTATGAATTGATTAGTCGTAATTCTAAAGTTGAGTTAGAAAATAAATCAATCGAAGTATCAAGCTTAATTGATCTAATTAAGCAATATGATCAAACCGTCTTACCTGCAACAAAAGAAAGCTTACGGGTAGCTGAAATGGGGTATCAAGCAGGAAAAATTTCATTATTAGAATTCAATAGCATAAAACAGATTTGGTTGGATAAACATCTTGCTCGTTTTGATTTGTGGTTGGCTTTGCAAAACCAAATTGCAGAGATTGAACGAAATTATGTGACTCATTTAAATCAAGAATAAGGAGAAGAAGATGAATAAACCAACCAATACTGTAATCGCAACTGGGATCATTGCTTTGCTTGTAGTTCTATGCGCAATAGCTTGGTACAAGACAGGTAATAAATCACAGTCTTCGGCACATGGAGTAGCTACAGAAGAAAAAGTAGTTGTTGCAGGTGATGAGAAAGGACCACATGGTGGACGTTTATATCGTGATGGAGATTTTTCCGCAGAGGTAAAGATTTTCGAAGAGGGTGTAGAACCACATTTACGGGTCTATGGTTTTTACAAAGATAAGCCACTTAAGCCAAATGAGATAAAAGCTAATATTTTCATCAAGCGTTTGGATGCTGAACAGACGATTACATTCAAACCAGAAAGTGATTACTTAATCGGGAATGAAATTGTTTATGAGCCACACTCATTTTTAATGGTTATCAATGTTGATTATCAAGGTAAAAAGCACAGTTGGAAATGGGATACCAAAGAAGGTCGGGTGACTATGCTAGATAGCAGTATCAAAAGTAGTGGGCTAGAGCTTTTAAAAGTTGAGCCTATGATGTTTGAAAATGCACTTGAACTTAAAGGAGAGCTTAAATTTCCTGATAATTTTGAAAGCTTTATCACTCCTAAAGCAAGTGGAACTCTTATCAGAACATACCGCACGATTGGGGATAAGGTAAGCCAAGGTGATCTATTGGCAACTGTCCAAAGTCAAGATTTGATTCGCCTTAATGCTGAACGTTCTATTGCAATGGATAACTTGCAGTTTTCACGTAAAAAGATGGAACAAGAGCGTACATTATTTCAAAAACGTGTTTCGCCTGAAATAGATTTTATTAATGCTAAACGTGAATTTGAAGATGCTCAGACTCGTGCTAATGAATTGAACAGTTTAATTAGCTCTTATGGTGGTTCAGGTAATGGGACTATTGAAATTCGGGCTGCGATGTCTGGTACGGTTTTACAAGTTCTAGGAGCTGTCGGATCAAACGTTACACCATCTTCACCGATATTTAAAATTGCTAATACATCTCAATTGCTTGCAGTTGTAAATGTACCAGCTGATAAGCTCAATGCTATTAATTCAAATGCTAAAGTCACTGTTAAACCTCAAGTGCAAACAGGTACAGAAGAAGTATTAGGCAAGATTAAATATATCAGCGATGTTATTGATCCGAAAACGAGAACAGCACAAGTCTTTATTGACGTTGCTAACCAATTTAAGTGGCGTTCGGGACAACTCATTACTGCACAAATTTTTGAAAATCAAAATATGAAAGCGATAGTTGTTCGTGAAGATGCATTACAGAACTTCCGAGATTGGGATGTTGTATTTATTCGTGTTGGGAATGATTTTGAAGCACGCCCTTTAGAGTTAGGTGATAAATACAATGGTTTTGTTGAAGTTAAATCTGGCTTAAAAGAAGGTCAAGTTTATGCAGCAGGTAATTCTTACTTATTAAAAGCAGAGCTAGGTAAATCTGGCGCTACTCATGATCACTAAGGAGTAGCGACTATGTTTGATCAAATTGTTAAGCTTTCGATTAAGAATCGTTGGTTGGTATTGATAGTCTTTTTATTTGTAGGCGCATTTGGAGTTTACAATTATTTTAAACTGCCAATTGATGCCGTTCCTGACATTACTAATGTACAAGTTCAAATCAATAGCGAAGCTCAGGGCTTATCTCCGATGGAGATGGAGTCGCAGGTGACATATCCGATTGAAACAGCTCTTGCAGGTATTCCAAATCTTGAATACACGCGATCTGTTTCAAGATATGGTTTATCTCAGGTTACAGCGATCTTCAAAGAAGGAACGGACATCTATTTTGCCCGTCAAATCGTCAATGAAAAATTACAAGGGGTAACACCAGCTTTACCAAATGGCATATCGACATCTATGGGACCTGTATCTACTGGTCTTGGAGAAATCTTTATGTATACAGTGGAGAATGCTAAAGATAATCCAAATCCACTTTCAGCTACTGATTTAAGAACTCTTCAGGATTGGGTCATTAAACCTCAGCTTCGAAATGTTGAAGGTGTGAATGAAATCAATACCATTGGTGGATATTTAAAACAATTCGTAGTACAGCCTGACTATGCATATTTGCGTAGCATAGGTTTGGATCAACAAGATATTTTAGATGCTATTTCAAAAAATAGTATGAACAAAGGTTCTGGGTACATTGAGAAGAATGGTGAACAATATTTGATTCGTTCGGACTCTCAAATTAATTCTATTGACCAAATCCAAAATATACCGATTACAACAAGTAATGGATACATTTTAAGATTGAAAGATGTTGCCAAAATATCGATTGGTCATGAGTTACGTACAGGTGCAGCGACTAAAGATGGTCAGGAAATTGTACTTGGCACGGCATTTATGCTGATTGGTGAGAACTCTCGAAATGTTGCACTTGCTGTAGATCAAAAACTACAACAAGTCCAGAAATCTTTGCCTGAAGGTGTAGAAGCAAAAGCTGTATACAATCGAACCACTTTGGTTGATGCGACTATCCAGACAGTAAAGAAAAACTTATTGGAAGGTGCAATTCTAGTCATTGTCGTACTTTTTCTTTTTCTAGGACATTTCCGCGCCGCTTTAATTACAGCAATGGTTATTCCATTGTCGATGTTGATGACGATTACAGGCATGGTCAATCAAAAAATCAGTGCCAATTTAATGAGTTTAGGGGCACTAGACTTCGGGATTATTGTCGATGGGGCAGTAGTTATTGTCGAAGCATCCCTTGCTAGGTTGGCGTTGAAACAAAAAGAACTAGGGCGAATCTTGACTCGACAAGAGCGTTTTACAACTGTATTTGAAGCAACTAAAGAATCACGTAAGGCTATTCTTTATGGTCAACTGATTATTATTCTGGTGTATCTGCCTGTTATGACACTTACAGGTGTTGAAGGAAAAATGTTCACGCCAATGGCTGCAACCGTAGTCATGGCATTAGTTGCTGCCATGATTCTATCAATTACTTTTGTTCCTGCGATGGTGGCATTGGTCACAACGGGGAAAGTAAAAGATGAGGAGTCTAAGATTGTTCATGTTATTAAGAAATTTTATAGCCCAGTTTTAGATTGGTCCTTAAGTAACAGGTACAAATTAATTGCATTTGTCGCTGTTTTTTTTGTATTTAGTGCAAGCCTTTCAACCCGCCTTGGCTCTGAGTTTATCCCATCTTTAGATGAAGGTGATGTGGCTTTACATGCGCTTCGAATTCCGGGTACGTCTTTGACTCAAGCCATTGAAATGCAATATACGCTTGAAAAAGAAATCAAAAAAATCCCTGAAGTTAAAACCATTTTTGCCAAAGTTGGAACAGCTGAGATTGCAACAGACCCCGTTCCGCCAAATGTGGCAGATAACTTCGTCATGTTAAAACCTCGTAGTGAATGGCCAAATCCAGATAAAGAGAAATCTGCTGTCGTTGCTGAAATTGAACGTGTGTCAAAAGGAGTTTATGGAAACAACTATGAATTTACTCAACCTATTCAGATGCGATTTAACGAGCTGATTTCTGGTGTGCGTACCGATGTTGCTGTCAAGATTTATGGTGATGACTTGGATCAGTTGCTTGAGTCTGCGAATGCTGCTGCCAAGATTCTTGAAGGGGTTAATGGTACAGCCGATTTAAAAGTAGAGCAGATGTCAGGTCTACCTATGGTTTCTGTAGAACTTAAAAGGGACATGATTGCAAACTATGGATTGGATGCCGAAGATGTTCAACAACAAGTCTCTAGTCTAATTACAGGTCAAACAGCAGGGAAGGTTTTTGAAGGCGATCGTAAGTTCGATATTGTAGTTCGAATGGATCAAAATTCAGTTACAGATTTAGAAAAGCTATATCAAGTACCTGTAAATTTACCTGATGGTTCGAGTGTACTTCTGTCTGAATTAATAGAATTGAAGAATGCCCAGGGACCAAACCAAATCTCCCGTGAAAATGGTAAGCGTCGTATCGTAATTACTGCAAACGTACGCGGTACAGATATAGGTAGTTATATTGCTGAAGCTCAATCCAAGCTTAATGCTGATTTCCAATTACCTGAAGGATATTGGCTGACATGGGGCGGTACATTTGAGCAAATGGAATCTGCTTCTAATCGTTTGATGGTTGTTGTACCGATTGCATTAATCTTGATTTTTGCAATGATTTACATGGCCTTAGGGAATGTTCGAAATAGTGTTCTGGTATTTACTGGTGTGCCATTTGCTTTAACTGGCGGCGTAATTGCCTTGGCATTGCGTGATATTCCATTCTCAATATCTGCAGCTGTAGGCTTTATCGCCCTCTCGGGTGTGGCTGTGTTGAATGGATTAGTTCTTGTTTCAGCCATTCAAAGACTTAGAGTGCAAGGCGAAAGTGTCATTGATGCAGTGAGACATGGTGCAATGGAAAGACTACGTCCCGTGTTGATTACAGCTTTAGTTGCTTCATTAGGCTTTATTCCAATGGCTTTAAATGTGGGTATTGGTTCCGAAGTCCAACGTCCAATTGCAACTGTTGTAATTGGTGGAATCATTTCATCTACCTTATTGACGTTAATCATCTTACCTACACTTTATGTTTGGTTTAACCAAGGGCGAAGAAAGAAGGTAGATGATTTTGCCGAACAGCATGAAGCGTAGGTGATCTTTAAATGGTAGGCGTAGTCAGAGATCAGAATCTTAAGTTGTTGATGATGTGGCTGGTTTGCATTGTCAGTCTCTCTCTATGTCTACACTTTAACACCCATGTAGTTGAAGCAAATTATCAAGAACATACTGCTTATGAAACTGAGCTTGTACATTTCCATGATGTACAGCAAAAGAAAAACCATGTCCATCATGATAATTTTCATGAGCATTTTAAAGAGTATCAATCTAACTATGAAATAGGATTGTTATTCATCATCTTAAATATATTGATCATAGACTGGCAAAAAGCTTATCTGTATCTAATGATCAGTCGTATTTTCAAACCTCCAAAGAGTGCTATTAATTTTAAATTTTTAATTAACTTTGGAGTTTGATTTACATGCAATTTATTGATTCACATTGGGTGAAACTAAAAGCATATTTAAAGTTGTTTATCACTTTAAGTACTGTTTTGATGAGTCCTGCACTTTTTGCTCATGGTGTTGCAGAAGGTGATAAGGGATATATACAAGAAATTTATGGTGTTCACATTATTCCCTTTATTTATTTAGGGGCAAAACACATGGTCACTGGGTATGACCATTTACTATTTCTTGTTGGGATTATTTTCTTTTTGTATCGAATGAAAGATATCGGCTTATACGTCAGTCTTTTCGCGATAGGCCATTCAATAACAATGTTGATTGGCGTGTATTACAACATATCCATGAATGCATACATTATTGATGCAATTATTGGATT
>NZ_DKIK01000188.1:0-85644 GCF_002454215.1 Acinetobacter sp. UBA6720 | reverse complement strand
TGATTTGTTCTGTAATATTTTTCAGAACAAGCGGTTGGAGGAATGGGTCTTTGTTTGAGTTTGCATGACTGGTGTCAATCATGATTTTCGTACTGACTTTAGCTTTAGCCAATGCTGCTTCAGCATCTGCTACAGAACCTGCGTCGTAGTTTGGCTTGCCGTTACCGCCACGAAGCACTACGTGTGCGTATGGGTTACCTGAAGTACGAATTACAGAAACTTGTCCTTGGTTGTTTAGGCCTAAGAAGTGGTGTCCATGTTTAACAGACTGCATTGCATTCGTTGCAACAGTTAAACCACCGTCTGTACCATTTTTGAAACCTACAGGTGAAGATAAACCTGAAGACATTTCACGGTGTGTTTGGCTTTCAGTGGTACGTGCACCAATCGCTGACCAAGAGATTAAGTCTTGATAGTACTGTGGTGAGTTTGGATCAAGTGCCTCAGTTGCACACGGTAAACCTTTTTCATTTAACTCAACCAGAAGCTTACGACCAATTCGTAACCCTTTTTCAATGTTAAATGAGTCATTCATGTCTGGGTCATTAATGAGACCTTTCCAACCCACAGTGGTACGTGGTTTTTCAAAATAAACACGCATAACGATATAAATGGTGTCTTTAATTTTCTCACTTAACGCTTTTAAACGATCTGCATATTCGTGTGCAGCAATTGGGTCATGAATAGAGCATGGGCCAATAACCATAAAAATGCGTTTATCTTTACCATCTAAAATATTGCGTATTGTTTCACGACCGTGAAGTACAGTTTGATATGCAGACTCAGTGAGAGGCAATTCAGTTTTTAATTCCGCAGGTGTTACAAGCGGATGAATGCTTTGTAAGTTCACGTCATCGATATCGTTTTGGGTAATAGAGTTTGACTGTAGAGTATTCATTGCCGTCACTGGTTCGATCGTATTAAGTTGCTTTATGAGCTGAATATAACACGGTTTAGCTGAGAAAAGGTTATAAAAAAGTCGAATGAATCTTTGAAAAAAAAGTGATGAATCTTGGAGTTATTTTAAATCAGAATGCCTAAACTGAGGCATTCTGATGTGTAGAAATTTGAACGACTTGCGCAGTTTCTGCAGGTTTAACTGGTTTTGCTTTAACGGGATTCAACATAAAGTTCACCCCTAGAGCAAAGAGTGTGATGCCAAGGACTTTGCGAATGATTTTTTCAGGAAGACGCGAGCTAATCAGTGTTCCGACAATAATTGCAGGAATCGAACCCACCAATAACCACATCAGGAGGTGAAAGTCGACATTGCCTGAAGTCATATGACCCAAACCTGCTACAAAAGTAAGGAGGACAGCATGTACTACGTCAGAACCAATAATACGAATCATTGGTAAGTTTGGAAACATAATGACCAAAGCCATAATGCCAAACGCACCAGCGCCAACTGAAGATAGTGTTACGAAGACACCAAGAACCACACCCATTATGACAATGTATTTGCGTTTCTTGCTGGTTTGAAGCTGGACTTTTTCTAAGTCTTCAGTCATGTCTGGGAGTTCATCTTTGCGTAATTTATTGAAAAATTTTTCAATTTGATTACGAAAAACAATCGACAAACCTGTAATGGTTAACATAAAGCCTAAGACCATGGTCAGTACAGCTTTATAATGTGTAGATTGGCTTAAATAGTTGTCGAGTACCCAATGTGTTGCAAAAGAAGCAGGAATACTACCGATTGCAAGCCAAAGTACAATTGGCCAGACAATATTTAACTTTTTGGCATGCACAAATGAACCGCAGAACTTAGAGATTGCGGCATAAAGTAAGTCTGTACCAATCGCAATGTGAGGTTCGATTCTAAAAAGACTTATCAGGATAGGGGTCATCAGAGAGCCACCACCGACACCTGTAATTCCCACACAAAAACCGACTAAAACACCTGCGAGAATAAATTCAATTGGACCAAACATTGTTATATGCCAAATATCAAAAACGTGCATATCTTATGACGTTTTAATATAAGCCGTTGTCTTGATTGTTGATTTACTTATTCTAAAAAAAGATATAGCAAGGAATTATGTTTGCTAAGAAGCGGTTTGTGATTTAAACAATATAAGAGTAAATAGCCATAAAAAATTGAGAGCGATCATCCCACGTACAACATAGATGTGACGGGTGATGTGACGTTTCCATTTTTCAAAGTCTGCGAATGTTGATGTATAGGCCATATCGAAGTGCTGCTGACGTGGATCAGCTACAGTGAGCTGATGAATAAAGACCTCTTTTTTGGAATTTTTTAGGTTCCAAAAAACACGTTCCAAATAATAAATTTCGACCTGCCTTACCGTAAATTGGTGACGATGTACCGATTGGTCACATAGTGCCTGAACCGGTTTTACCATCAATGCGCAGTTTGCGACCCATAAATGATGCTGTTGTTTAAATTTCAACGTACTCATCCTTCCTTTACTGACTTCAATCGTGATTTCATCAAAGATCTTGCTTTGAATCTGTGTAGGAATCCAACTGCTCGGGAAACAAATAAAGACAATCAGGTTTAAAAAGACCGAAATCAGAAGTGTCCAGCCAAAATGATGTTTCGACCAAATCCATAACTGTCGAAGAGGAGTGATGATTTCTTGTTGTGACCAATTTAAAATTGAACGCAAGGTTTTACCCTGTGGAAAGTTGTATAAAGTGCTGATTATTAAACATGTTATAACCAAAAAAGCAGGGTGCTTCAACTTAAATGATTTTGATCAGTCTATAAAATTCTGTTGAGTTTTTTTGTTTATATTGAATCGCACAGCTTTTTATTTAGGTCATGATCTAAATAAGAAGTGTGCGAGTTTAAAATAAATGCTTAGCTAGATTTGGTTGTTTTCTTGGGCTTTAAGTCATTGATGCGCAGAATCAGGATAAAAAGGATAGGGCTTGCAAATATAAAGAAACTAACACTTCCTACACCGCGACCCGTGTATTGAATCAATAAAGTTAATGCTACAGCCAATACAGCAAAAGCAAAATAGCGACAGATTTGATAATGTTCTGCACATTTCGACCAACGTGATTTGTGAGTTTTAGGCCGTTGCTTTTCACTCACCAGAAAAAGGATATAGCAGGATAATGCAATAAGGATCCCAATAATGATATAGATCATGAATGAGTCTCCTGAGTAGCAGTATTGGCATATTTTTTCTGAATTTTTTGAACTGCTTTTTGTTGAATCGGCTGGATTTTTTGATGTAAGAAAATAGCCAATATCGCAAGGGTGATGATCATAAGATCAACGCGAAAAAACAACCAATATTCATTTAAGTTATGTACATATTGATGGCTGATTAAATAGTAAAGATTGAAAATAGGCAAAGACACACCAAGTAAAATGAATCCCTTTAATTGAGTTTTCCAAAGGTGTTGCTGTGGAGTAAGCAGTGCGATGAATAAACTGAGTAACCAAGTGCCAAAAAAGGCGTAAATCTCATAGTTGGGTTGACCTGCTTCTAACTGAAGTAAACGATTTGTGAACAAATAGCTCAGCATGGCAATTGGCAAGCCAATAATAGCTGCGGTATTGATACGATTTACCAAATAATGTCCAAAGTGGAAGCTTTGTTTCTTATTTTGTAATTGACGTTTTAAGCTCCATAACAAAAGTCCTGAAGCAATCATGGCGCAACCTAAAAGCCCTGAAAAGAAGAATGCGAAACGTAATAGTGGCTGCGCAAAGTGTGCCATATGTAAGCCATAAACACCATTATTGAGTGTCGCAATCGCACTATTATTGCGTGTATCACCAAGTAGTGCACCAGTTTCAGCATTGAAACTGAGTTGGTCAGGACTACGTGTGATGGTTGAGTCAGTTGACGCAACAAAGTTCACTTGAGCCATGTCCGTATTAGGATGTTTGACCGTGATATTATCAATTTCAGTTTTACCCCAGCGCTGTTCATACTGCTTTATAAAGTAGCCTATGGTTTGCATAGTTGCTGGTGTTGGTTTTATATCTGATGCGATGCTAATGTTTCGTATTTCATCGAAATATTGAAAGGGTTGTTCAGGGTAGAGTTTTTTCATACCATTCGGCAGAATGAGATAAAAGAAAATGGCTAAACCTGTAAATGTAATAGTGAGAAAAAAAGGCAAAGCAATCACAGAAGTGACATTATGAAAATCCAAATACGAACGTTGTCCTTTAAATGCCCTTAAGGTAAAGAATTCCGTGAATATTTTTTTATGCGTAATGATGCCTGAAATGAGGATAATCATCATTAAAAACGCTGCGATAGTAACTAGAAGCCTGCCGATAAAATAGGGCACACCGTACAGCTGGTAGTGGAAGCCATAGAAAAATTCACCACCTTGAGTTGCAGATAGGCTGACTTCTTTTGCAGTAGTTGCATCTAAAGTCTTACTTTCATAACCACCGTCGGCTTTTTGCCAGTAAATTTTATTGACTGGTGAACTTGTACTTGCCAGACCTATATACCAACTTTGTGCATCTGCGGCATTTTGTTGTAAGTATTGATATGCTGACTGTATCGCAGAGTCTTGTTTGACTTGCATGGTGGCAAATTGCGGCTGCATCCACAAATTGATTTCATGACGATAATAGGTCGCAGTGCCAGTTAAAAAAATTGCAAACAATAGCCAACCAAATGTCAGACCAAGCCAAGAGTGTAGCCATGCCATTGATTGGCGAACGGATTTTTGCATGGTTTAACCTACGAACTTCAGCATGAGAAAAAAGCATAAACCCAGTGAAAAGGTCACAAGACTTAACTTTTTTAAGGATTGAACACAAAAACTCAAAATAACAAAACAGATAAAAAAAAGCAGCGACAAAAAAGCAGCGAGAAAAATGGATTCTGCTTTATCTAAAAGCAGGTAAAAATTGAGGGTCAGTAGTTCAGATAAAATGAACGTGCATAAATAGCCTAAGCCAAATGCAACTAAAAACCGATACAAGACGGATACAGGGTATAGAACTTGATTCATGACTAAACATTTTACTCAGATAATAGCACCTTAGTCTCTAGGCTTTAAAAGCTGAAACCAAGGTGCAATTGAATCAATATTTAAATTTCACAGCAACACTATAATTGGCTGGTGCGCCATAAAAACCCTGTGCATCAGGGAAATTGAATAAATACTTTTCGTCGGTGATGTTGTTCCCATTTGCTTGTAAAGTAATATGGTCATTTAGTTCATAACTTGCCATGACATTTACGAGCGCATAAGCATCTTGTTGTATGGTGCCAGCTTTTTGTGTCACTACACCATTGGTATTTGTTGTCTCAGGAACGTCTAAATAGGTTTTGTCTTGCCACTGTACACCCAAACCTAATTTTAGTTTAGGAATTTGTGGGATTTGATAAGTTGTCAATAAATTAAAAGATTGGGTAGGGTTAAAGGTTCGTGCGTCACCGCCATTGATTAAATCTTTCAAACTTAATATGGTGTAACCAAAGTTTAGGTTTAAGTGGTCGGTAAGTTGCCCAGCTAAGCCAAATTCATAACCCTGCGAGCGTAAGTCGCTGACTTGAGTTTTACGAGTTGTTGGCAGGCCATCAGAGTTGCGTAGGGGATAGTTGCTTTCTTCTGTACGGAAAATTGCCATGGTTGCTGTCAATTTATCATCTAGCCATGAGCTTTTTACACCGATTTCATAACTTTCCCCCTCAATTGGCTTATTAATACCACCATCTAATGCTTTGGTTGTCTGAGGTCTAAAAATTGAAGTGTAGCTCATGTAACCTGTATATTCAGGTGTAAAGTTATAAGTTAAGCCAGCATAAGGTAAAACTTTATTTTCATCATAAATTGTATCTGCACCATAGCTTGTGCCCTTACTTTCAGCTTGTACATAGTTTGCACCTAAAAGAAGCCTTAAATCATCGTTTAAATGCAGACGCGTTGCTGCATAAAAACTTTGATTTTTTTGCTTCATATGCATTTCACCACTAGTTTGTGATAAATCCCAAGTCGGTTCATCTGGTGTCCAGCTGGCTAAATCTGTTGTGTTGTGATTGCTGTAACTACCGCCATAACCCAGTTCATTACTGTCATTCTCAGACCATGAGTACCCGAAAACAGCCTCATGACGTTGTCCCAATAATGGATAGGTTCCTGAAAAATTAAGATTGGCTTGACGAGCTTTATTGTCATCCACATATATACCAGGCCATAGGTATACGCCTGAAGTTCCATCGGCACTTGGGTTGCCAGATAAAAACAGAAGTTTTGAATCTCGTGTTGTATGCTTTTCATCATAAGATAGTTTTGCAACCCAATCACCACCAATTTTTTGCTGTAATTCAGCGAAATAATTTTTGATATTGGTATCCCAATAGGTCCAATCTGGACTGTAATTGTAATTTCTTGAATAACTTAACTGCTCACCTTCTGTATTGATGAGAGGGTTTGCACCCCAGTTATTACCATTTGATTTATTATTGGTTTCAGTATAACCCGCGGTAAATAATGTTGAACTGGTGATATCTGCTTCAATAATTGCACCGAAGCCGTTTTTCTCAAGCTCATAGTTGTCTAAATAACTGTCACCTGTTTGTTCATACCCAAATACACGTCCACGTATTTTTCCGTCTTCTGTTAATGCCGAGGACACATCTGCTTCATAACGTTGTGTATTCCAAGAGCCATAACTTGCATTGAACGATGCCTGTAATTCTTGTGTAGGGCGTTTTCGAATCATATTAATACTTGCGCTTGGATCACCAACACCATTATTCAGTGCGTCAGCACCTTTTACTACTTCTATTCGATCAAATAAAAAACTGTCAGGGTTATCATTGTTATAATTATAGCTTTCGAGTGGAAAGCCCACACCATCAACAAGTACATTTGAAATCTCAAAACCACGAGCAAGATAGGTTGTACGATCAGTTTCTTGGTTGCTGACAATAACACCAGGGACGTTCCGTAAAACATCACGGGTACTATTGAGTGCAAAATCATCAAGCTGTTGCCGTGTAACTACATTCACAGTTTGTGGGGTTTCTTTGAGCGGTATGTTTAGTTTAGTTGCACTCGATGAATTTTTAACAATATACGATTTCGAGCGCTCAGAGTTTTGTTCTGCCTGTTCATCACTTGCTTGCACGGTAATCGTTGCTAAATTTTGCGCATCTTGTGCAAGGCTATATTGAGTACTAAAAATAGCTAAGCTAATAATTGATAACCTAAAGCCATGAGATTGGATGTTCAACATTGATTAATACTAATGAGAATAATTATTGATAAGTTTATTGTTTGCTGAGATTGTTTACAAGTTCTTCACAATTGAAAAAATAAATCGAAAAATTTTGTTTGATAGATTTGAAGCGCAGTATTTAGTGTATTTAGATTTTCTTTCATTATCGTAGTCTTTGCTATCTACAGATTGGGCCAACATAGTCGCGCCAATCTAAAAATGGCTATGTTATGATGTATGGGTTGAAAAATAAGGAATAATGCTTTGCAAAACCGGAAACTTAAAATTGGAATCGTAGTGGGTGAGGTATCAGGGGATACTTTAGGTGCTCAACTTATTCGTAGTTTTCGTGAGCAAGGAATTGATGCAGAATTTGAGGGTATTGGTGGCCCACAAATGCTTGCAGAGGGTTTTAATAGCTTTTATCCGATGGATATTTTGTCAGTTATGGGGCTGGTTGAGGTTCTAAAAGACATTAAAAAACTTTTTGCAGTGCGTGATGGGCTGGTAGAGAAGTGGACTGCTCATCCTGTCGATGTATTTATAGGGATTGATGCGCCAGATTTTAATTTGCGTCTTTCAAAAAGTTTAAAGCAAAAACAACTGCCCATAAAAACAGTGCAGTACGTTAGTCCTTCGGTTTGGGCATGGCGTCAGGGACGAGTGCATGGCATCAAAGCCTCAATTGATTTGGTGTTGTGTTTGTTCCCGTTTGAAAAAGCATTTTATAAAAAATGGGATGTTCCCGCTGCATTTGTAGGACACCCCTTGGCCAGCCAATTACCTCTAGAAAACCCAATTTTACAAGCCAAAGAAGAACTGGGTTTAGATCTGAGTCAAAAGCATATTGCTTTACTACCGGGAAGCCGACGTGGTGAAATTGAAAAGCTCGGTCCACTGGTGTTAGATGCTGCAAAATTGCTCTACGCCAAATATCCAAACTATCGCTTTGTGATACCTGCGATTAATGATGCGCGTAAGCAACAAATCGAAGCTTTGCTTAAGCAGTATCCAAAAGCACTGGTCGACCAAATTGATTTACTTGAAAACTCAGGCACCGAGTCTAAAATTGGACGCCAAGTGATGAATGCAGCCAATATTGTGGCATTGGCTTCTGGTACAGCAACCTTAGAAGCTATGCTGTTACACCGACCAATGGTGACCTTCTATAAGTTGAACTGGCTCACCTATCATGTGGTGAAATTCTTGATCAAGATTCAATATTATTCATTGCCGAATATTATTGCAGGCAAGAAAGTGATACAAGAATTAATTCAAAAAGATGCAACGCCTGAGAAGTTGGCGGCTGAAATTGAAAAATTAATGAATATAGAAACCGCACAGATTCAGGCCATGCGACACATTACTATGCATAAACAGTTACTTGCAGGTAATAGTGAAAACCCTGTTGAGGCGATTTTAAATATTTTAGATTAATTTTCTTTAAGAGATAGCGATAGTACAGTGAGAAACAACCCAAACGTATTTGGGTTGTTTCTTTTTACGTTAAGGTTTTAGTCCAACAGCTTTGGCACGAGCAGCGTGTAACTTTTTATAGCTGTCGATTAAACGTAAGTGACGGTCTAAGCCTTCAAGTTTCATACTGGTTTCTGTTAAACCATAGAAACGAATACGACCTTCAACTGTGCCGATTACCGCATCCATACGTTCATCACCGAACATACGACGGAAGTTGGCTTCATATTCTTCCAGTTCCATGTCGTCATCTAACATCACTTCGAGCACGACATTCATGCATTGGTAGAACAGACCACGTTCAACGGTATTGGTGTTGTATTGTAAGAATGCTTCAACCAAGTCTTTTGCTTCCTCAAACTGCTCTAATGCAAGATAGATGAGTAGTTTAAGTTCAAGCAGAGTCAATTGCCCCCATTCGGTATTGTCATCAAACTCAATCCCGATCAACGTCTTGATCTCAGTATAGTCGTCTAGCTCACATTCTTCTAAACGTTCAACCAATGCTTCGAGCTGCCCGTCGTCTAAACGGTGTAAGTTGAGGATGTCTTCACGGTAAAGCAGCGCTTTGTTGGTGTTGTCCCAAACCAAGTCTTCAACCAAGTAGATTTCTGAATAACCTGGTACTAAGATACGGCAGGCTGTTGCACCCAAATGTTGGTAAATGGCCATATAGACTTCTTTGCCCATATTTTCCAAAATACCGAACAGCTCATCAGCTTCATCAGCATTTGAGTTTTGGCCTTGATTGGTAAAGTCCCACTCGACAAAGTCATAGTCCGATTTGGCACTAAAGAAACGCCATGACACCACACCACTTGAGTCAATGAAGTGCTCAACAAAGTTATTGGGTTCGGTGACCGCATTTGAGCTAAATGTTGGGCGAGGTAAGTCGTTCAGACCTTCAAAGCTACGACCTTGCAGTAGCTCAGTTAAGCTACGCTCAAGCGCAACTTCAAAGCTTGGGTGTGCGCCGAAAGAGGCGAATACACCACCTGTACGTGGGTTCATAAGGGTCACACACATGACAGGGTATTGACCGCCTAGCGAGGCATCTTTTACCAGTACAGGGAAACCTTGCTCTTCTAGACCTTGGATGCCTGCTAAAATGCTAGGGTATTTTGCTAAAACCTCTTGCGGCACATCTGGCAGGGTCAGTTCACCTTCCAAAATTTCACGTTTAACCGCACGCTCAAAAATTTCAGACAAACACTGTACTTGTGCTTCAGCTAAGGTGTTTCCTGCACTCATCCCATTACTGAGATATAAGTTCTCAATCAAGTTTGATGGGAAGTAAACCACTTCAGCATCAGACTGGCGAACAAAAGGCAAAGCACAAATACCGCGCTCAGTTTTCCCTGAGTTGGTGTCGTATAAATGCGTACCTAACAGTTCTTCTTCAGGGTCATAAATTTCAAGTGTATATTCATCCAGAACGCCTTCTGGCATTTCACCATTTGGACCTGGCATGAACCATTTTTCATCTGGATAATGCACAAACTCGGCATTGGCAATGTCTTCACCCCAGAACTGGTCGTTATAGAAGAAATTACAATTCAGACGTTCAATGAACTCACCCAGCGCAGAAGCTAAAGCACTTTCTTTGCTTGACCCTTTACCGTTGGTAAAACACATTGGCGATTGAGCATCACGAATATGTAAAGACCATACATTCGGTACAATGTTACGCCAAGAAGCGATTTCAATTTTCATGCCTAGACCAGCCAAAATACCTGACATATTGGCAATGGTTTCTTCTAAAGGCAGGTCTTTACCCGCAATGATGGTGCTGGTTTCAGAAGCAAGGCTTGGAATAAGTAGAGCTTGTGCGTCAGCATCAATGCTTTCTACTTCTTCAATAATAAATTCAGGGCCTGTTTGAATCACTTTCTTAACCGTACAACGGTCGATAGAGCGCAAAATACCTTGGCGATCTTTTTCTGAAATATCCGCTGGGAGCTCAACTTGAATTTTGAAAATTTGTTTATAGCGGTTTTCAGGGTCAACAATGTTGTTTTGAGACAAGCGAATGTTGTCGGTTGGGATGTCACGTGCCAAACAGTACACTTTGACAAAGTAAGCCGCGCAAAGCGCAGAAGATGCTAAAAAGTAGTCAAATGGACCGGGTGCAGAGCCATCACCTTTGTAGCGAATCGGTTGATCGGCAATGACTGTAAAATCATCGAACTTCGCTTCTTGGCGAAGATTATCGAGATAATTAACCTTGATTTCCATGCTGGCACCTAAATTTTCTTATATGTCAGCATGGACATACAAGAGATAAAACATTGAAAAATAAGCCGAATCACGGATGAAAACTGGACTTAAAAAAGTGTGGCTAGAGCGAAAAAGAACAAACAAGCAGTGGTTTGAAGCCATCTCTAGCAAGGATGCGGGATATTATAGTGTGATTTTCACAAGATGCTAATCTTTGTCTGTAAGTTCAAGGTATTTATCTCGGCGCAGAAAGACATAAGCAGAGTGAAGACTGCTATTAAACCATTACGGACGAGCATTTTAAGTTGGGTTTGGATGATTTCTATATTGGCTTGGGCTCATTTGATACTGTCGTTTAAAGCTTTGGCTAAAAGCCGTTTCTGAGTTGTATCCGACCCGATGTGCAATTTGTTGAATTGTGCCTTGTCCATTACGCAGGTATTGGGCGGCTAAACGCAGACGATGTTGTTGCAAATAAGCCAAAGGGCTGGTGCCTAAAATTTGGCTAAACAATGTGGCAAATTTAGATCGTGACATACAACACTGTTCTGCAAGGGACTCAACTGTCCAAGGCTGTGCAGGTTCCGCATGAATTTTAGCAAGGGCATTGGAGAGTTCAGGATGAGATAAAGCACTCAGCCAATTGTTCGAGTCTTGCAGCGCGTCAATATAATCACGTACACATTCAATTAATAAAATACTCACCAAATGATCCAAAATTTTGTCGCGACCCGGGCGTATGCGTTGGACTTCTAGAGCGAGAAACTGCAATCCAATTTGCAACCATTCAGGAACCGTGCTGAGGTCTTGATGTTGCAGGTGAATAAACCCGGGTAAGGCTTGTACCAACGGACGCGCCATAATAGGGTCCATATGTGCATGTAAGGCCAAGATTACGGTTTTTTGTTGTGTCGCATCACTTCCAAAAGTGACTTCTTTGTGTTGGTTTTGAGCAAATAAGTCAGAAATATCGAATACTTCTAATAGTTGGTCTTTGCTTGACGATCGACATTCATGACTTGGCCCCGAAGGGAGTAAGATTAGATCTCCTGCTTCTGCTCGTATACTTTGTTTGTTTTCTAGGTAAATATTGAAATCACCTTGTACTACCGCATAGGCCATCATGGTGGATTGTTCGCTATAGCGAAAAGCCCACTCACCATGCGGTTTAAGGTAGAGGTACTCAGATTGGTTGAGGTGTATATCTTCAAAAATTTTACTTAAAGCATCCATACGTTACGATTTCTATTCTTTATTTTTGGGTCTTGATATTTGATTTAGGGTCAATTTTAGTCATTTGAGGTCAAGGACGATTACGCTGTTTTCTTGGACGTTAGCAACTGTTTTTTATGTCCCATTTCTAGAAATATAAAGGCATAACAAGAAAATTGGAAGAATGGTAATGAATGCATCAGTGAAAATGACGAATTCTAGCGTAGTCGTTAAAAATGCAGCAGGGATGGATAAAAAGCGTTTTGGCTGGCTCTTGAGTCCTGGGCTTCCTGTGATTGGCATGGGCATTTTAGCGGGCTATCATTTTGGTCCAAAATCCACTAAGAAAATATTTGCCTTAGGTGGGCCACTATTATTACATGTCATCATTCCAGCGGTCGATGCTTTGGTTGGTGCAGATGAGAACAACCCTTCAGATGATGAAATTAAGGTCTTGGTGAATGACCCGTACTATGACCGTATTGTGAAATTGTTCATTCCGCTACAAATGGCAGCCAACCTGTTTGCAGGTTATGTGGTGACCCGCCAAAATGTATCAATGCTCGACCAAATATTATTGGGTGTCTCCATGGGGGCAATTAATGGAGTAGCAGTAAATACAGCACATGAGTTGTGCCATCGTCCTAAAAAATCAGACCATTATTGGTCACATATGACTTTAGCGCCGTTGGTCTACAATCATTTCCGTATAGAGCACCCTTATGGACACCATAAACGTGCTGCGACGCCAGAAGATCCTGCTTCATCGAAAATGGGGGAGACTTTTTATGAGTTTTGGCCGCGAACTGTTTTGGGTGGATTGAAGTCGGCGGTTGAAATTGAACATAAACGCCTAAAACGCAAAGGCCTGTCATTCTTTTCCAAAGAAAATGAACTGTTTCATGGATGGGCAATGAGTGCGGGCTTTCATGCAACCATGTTGAAATTGTTTGGTAAAAAAGTAGCGCCATATCTGGTGACACAGGCATTTTATGGGGTGAGTCTGTTTGAAATTATTAATTATATTGAACACTATGGTTTAAAGCGTAGCCAAAAAGAAGATGGCAGCTATGCGCGAACCATGCCTGAACACAGCTGGAATAATAACAACATTGTGACGAATTTATTCTTATATCAGCTACAACGCCATTCAGATCATCATGCCTATCCAACCCGCCCATTTCAGGCATTAAGACATTTTGATGAAGCCCCAGAGCTACCGAGTGGTTATGCCACCATGTTGATTCCAGCGTTAATTCCAAAGCTGTGGTTTAAAATGATGGATCAACGGGTGTTTGATCACTATCAAGGTGATTTGACCAAAGCCAATATCTTGCCTAAGCGCCGTGCTCAAATCTTTAAGAGATTCGGATTAAGTGCTGACTAAACTGCAATATTTCAGCGATAACAAGCTGAATACATAGTTGACATCGAACTTACAGTCATTGCTTTACTGAGTGCTTGTAAGTTCGATGCTCATGAAAGGCCTACCGCTAAACATTCCTTTTTAAAAGGCTTATACTGCGATGTATGTAATGAAAATATTGAACAGTAATGACACCAGCAACCAAACTTTTGAAAGCCAATAAAATCGAATTTTCTATTCATGAATATGAGCATGATGCCAATGCCAAAAGCTTCGGGCTCGAAGCTGCGGAAAAATTAAACTTACGTGTCGAAGAAGTGTTTAAAACACTGTTAGTGACCGATGAAAAAAACTATTTTGTTGCAATTCTTCCTGTACATCATCAGTTGAACTTGAAAAAAGTGGCGCAGGCAGTGGGGGCAAAAAAACTAAAAATGTCTGCCCCTAAAGATGCAGAACGACTGACAGGTTATTTGGTCGGTGGGATTAGTCCTGTTGGACAGAAAAAAATATTAAAGACTGTGATTGATCAAAGTGCAGAACAGTTGGAAAAACTATATGTCAGTGGCGGAAAACGCGGATTGGATATCGGTTTAAAGCCTCAGGATTTGGCCAAAGTACTTTCTGCTAGTTTTGCTGATTTGTTGGATGAATAAACAGCAAATCTTGCGTTTACTTTTAGTTTATTTTAGAGCCCATTCAGGTCATCTGAGTGGGCTTTTTTCAATCTAAAATAGAGAAAATTTATAGTTCAGATCAATTATAAATTCATAAACTATCATTTAAAGCTATGGTGTAATTTCGTATACTCTATATTTAAAAAACTGATTAACAATTTAAAATAAATATAAAACAATACTTTATGTTGTTTTTTGGGTGTTTTTTTCAAAAGTAAACAAAATTGCAAAGATAAATGATAATAATTACCATTAACATGCTTTACAGCGTTGGCCAACGTGAACACCTTTAAGAAACATAATTACATGAAATGAGCTTGAAATAAGCTTTTATAAGAGGATATGGTCAGATGAAAGAGCAAGCCAATCGCTTGGCGATGCAACATCTAGTCAATGCATACTCACAAGAAACAGGCAATTCTAATTTGCTTGAGAAGTATCAACAAAACTCAACTCAACTCGCGTTTAGCCAAGGTTTGACGCTGTTATCTTTACCACTCAATTTAATCCAAGCGCAGCTTTTTGTTCCGTTAAGCTATGTCAGCCGTGTTGGGCGACATCGTATTGCTGCTTTGCCTCAAATTTTTCAAAAAGGTCAGAAGCTTAACTTTAGCTCAGTTGCAATGGTCAGTCTGCTACTAGAAGAGTTGGTTCAGCAAACCCAAGGTCAAGTAGACGCGGCCTCATTATTAGAGCGTTGGATCCAAAGCCGTGATGCTTTACAACAGTTTTTAAATATCCGAGCAGATGATTTTGATGAGCTTGTTCAGGCTGAGCAAAGTTTTATCGCATCTGAACAAGCTTTGATTTTAGGGCATAGCATGCATCCTGCGCCAAAAAGCAGAACAGGCTTTGTACATGAAGACTGGCAGAAATATTCACCTGAAGCCAGAGGACAAACTCAACTTCACTATTGGCTAGTGGCACCCGAATATATTGCTGAAGGAACAGCACTTGAGAACCCTTTTTCAGAGCAATTGAAGCAAGAAATTCAATGGCATCTCTCAGAAGCCGAAAGTGTCACGCTGTCTACCTATGCACATTATAAATTATTACCCTTACATCCGTGGCAAGCCCGCTATTTACAAAGTAAAGCGTGGTTTAAACATTTAAAAACGAAATTGAAAATTATCGACTTGGGTGAAAAAGCATGGCTCTTCTCACCAACAACATCTGTTCGCACTCTAGCTAGTTTTAGTGCGCCGTGGATGCTGAAACCTTCGCTTTCAGTGATGATTACTAACTCTATACGTGTCAACTTAGCCAAAGAATGCCATCGCGGTGAAATGACGCATCGGCTTTGGCATAGTGAATTGGGCCGAGATATTTTAAAACAATGCCCAAGCCTAAAAGCGGTCAATGATCCTGCATGGATTGCTCTACAGCTGGATGGTGAAATTATTGATGAAACAATCTGTATCGTGCGTGATCAGCCATTTGATCTAAAACAGCAAGTGACATGTATTGCCTCATTATGTCAGGACCATCCTATAAAAGAACGCAATCGTTTTAACGCATTATTTGAGCAAATCGCAGTTCAACACAGGCGAGATGATAAAATACAAATTGCCCACGACTGGTTTAAGGCTTTCTTAAATATCAGTCTGAGCCCACTCATGTATGTTTATCATCGTTACGGAATGGCCTTTGAGTCGCATCAGCAAAATGTCTTGGTTGAGTTAAAAGATGGTTGGCCAGAGTTGCTGTGGCTACGTGACAATCAAGGCTTTTATTATATCGAAGAGCTTGCAACTGAAATTTTACAACAGTTCCCAGAGCTGAATGACAAAGCTCATGCGGTTGGCCCAAAGGCATTTGTCGATGAGCGTTTTAGTTATTATTTTTTTGGTAATACCTTATTTGGCATCATTAATGCTATTGGTGCAACAGGCTATGTAAGTGAACACGATTTACTTACAGTGCTTCAGCAATATCTATTGGAGCTTTTAAAACAATATCCAGAGAGTAGTTTAATTCAGAGTTTGTTGTATCAGCAGACTTTACCCTATAAGGGCAACTTGTTGACCCGATTATATGAACTAGATGAATTAATAGCAGCTGTTGAAAATCAGTCGGTCTATATTCAGTTAGCCAATCCGTTATGTATCAAACAAGAGGATGCTCTCTATGCTTGATTTTATTGCGATTGGCCTTGGGCCATTTAACTTAAGCCTTGCCAGTCTGTTGCATGAAAAGACGGAATTAAGCTATCTGTTCTTTGAGAAAAAAGCGCAGTTCGACTGGCATGCAGGTATGCAACTCCCCAATACAGTTTTGCAAGTTCCATTTATGGCAGACCTGGTGTCGATGGTCGATCCGACTAGCCCGTTGAGTTTTTTGAATTATTTAAAAACACAACAGCGCTTATATAAATTCTACTTTCTTGAACAGCAGCACATTCCACGTAGTGAATACAACCATTATTGCCAATGGGTGGCAGATCAACTCAGTCATATTCAATACCAATCAACAGTTAAGGCCATTTATGCTAAAAGTGAAGGTTATGAGGTCGTGGTTGAACAAGGTGGCCGTTTTATCCGTTACTTGTGCCGAAACCTAGTAATTGGTTCAGGTAACTTGCCTTATTTACCTGATTGTTTACATAAGTTACAGCAGCAAGTTCCTGAGAAATGTATTCATTCATCAGACTATTTGACACATCAAAAAGAAAAACTAAAAGGTAATGTCGTGGTCTTAGGTTCTGGCCAGTCTTCTGCTGAGGTTTTCTTGGATTTGTTCGATCAGCAGTATCAACATGATCGTACCAAAATAGCAGACTTCAAGTTGCACTGGCTGACGCGTTCCAATGGCTTTTTCCCGATGGAATATGCCCCTTTGGGGTTGGAACATTTTAGCCCGAACTATACCCAGCATTTTTACACGCTTTCGGAGTCACAAAAAGCTGCGCAGTTAAAAGATCAAGCGTTGTTGTACAAAGGTATTAGTGCCAAAACCATACGAGATATTTACCAAAGGCTCTATCACCGTAGTATTGCATCTACCCCGCAAAAAACACATTTGCATGCGCAAATTCAGTTGCTTGATGCTGAGTTGATGGAAAGTCAGCACATCAGATTAAGTCTTGAACATACGGTAACTAAACAGCGCTTCTATATGGATGTTGACTTTGTGGTTGCATCCACAGGTTATTACAGCCCTGAGTTTTCATTTTTGAAATATTTAAAACCTTTGATTGCAACCGATCAAATGGGGCGCTGGAAAGTCAGTCAAGATTATCGTTTACAGCATAGTGCGATGGGCGAAATTTTTGTGCAAAACCAAGAGATGCATAGTCATGGTGTTGGTACACCAGACTTAGGACTTGGTGCATTTCGAGCAGCGACGATTGCCAATCAATTGCTCGGTTATCAGCTCTATGAAATAGGAAGTAATGAGCAGACTTTCCAGCACTTTAAACCTGAGTTAAACCCCGAAGTGTATGTGCAGCATGGCATATCCACTCAGAGGGTATCAGTTTCAGTTCATTCTTTATCCAAGTCCAAAAATACTGAACAGCAAAAAATACAAACAGGTCTACATCCATCTATGACGGCCTATACATTCGAGAAAATAATATGAACTTTGCACAACTTCAAGTGAATCAGAAACAGTGGCGTTCAGCAGGACAGCGTTTAATCGAAATGGCGATTGCTGAATTTTTATATGAAGAAATTATTCAAGTGACTCATTTAAGAGACCACAGCTATCAACTTCTTTTGGATGATCAAAGCTATACCTTTAAAGCTCAGAACTATTTATTGGGACATTGGCAAATTGAGGAGGGTTCGGTACGCGAGTTGGGTGCGGTTGAGGATATTCCTGCATGGAACTTACATACTTTTATTCGCGCCTTTTCAAATCAAACTGAAGTTAAGCCTTTTACTAAGGCGTATTTGATCAAAGAAATGAACAATACATGGTTAGCTGAAGCGCATTTATTTGATGAAAGTCGTTTAAGCAGTGCAGCGGTATTGACCGCATCGCATCATGAAATTGAAGGCATGTTGCGTGGTCATCCGTGGTTGATTATGAGTAAAGGTCGGATGGGTTTTGGTTATGATGATTATTTAAGTGCTGCGCCAGAACTTTCTCCAACTGTAAAAGTACTATGGCTAGCAGTCCATCGTGATCTAGCGGAATTTCGCTCTACCAAAGAGTGGCAAGCGGGGACACTCTATCAACATGAGTTAAGTGCAGAACAACTCACAAATTTTGAACAACAATTACATGACAGAGGCTGCTCTTGTCGTGACTATTTCCTCATTCCCGTACATGCATGGCAGTGGCACCAATGGTTAATGCCAACGTATGCTAATGAAATTGTAGATCAGCGTATTATCGAGTTAGGTATTGGAGACGATGACTACGTGCCGATGCAGTCGATTCGCACGCTTTGCAACATTAGTCAGCCTGAGCGGCATTATGTCAAATTACCAGTCAGTATTTTCAATACCGCAGTGTATCGAGGATTGCCATCTAAACGGAACATCGCAGCCCCAGCCGTCACAGCTTGGCTAAAGCAGATTCAATCTCAAGATCCAGACTTAAAACAGTCAGGTGTTGCATTCTTAGGTGAAGTCGCAACATTGACCATCCATCAGCCATGCTTTGATGAGATTGAAGGCGCGCCGTATCAGTTTAAAGAACTGTTTGGATGCTTATGGCGTGAAAGTATAGACCCAGTGATTGGAACTGGTGAACAGGCACTTTCGCAAGCAGCTTTGTTACATCGAGACATCAACGGACAGTCAATATTAGCTGTGTTGATTCAGGCCTCAGGTTTGAGCCCATTACAGTGGTTAAAACGCTTTGCTGAAGTATCTGTTACTCCACTCTTAATTTGTTTGTACAAATATGGCTTGGCTTTTTCTCCACACGGGGAAAATACCATGCTGATTCACACTAATGGCGTACCGCAGAAAATGGTGCTGAAAGACTTTATTGATGATGTCAACTTGGTCGATGAAGACTTCCCAGAGTTGGCAGGTTTACCTATTGAGGGACAAATTTTACTGCGACATCCTGCGCAGGAACTCAGTCATTTTATTTTCACAGGGCTGTTTATGGTGCATTACCGCTATATCTGTAATGTATTCCTACAAGACTATCCTGAGCATAGTGAAGTTGAGTTTTGGCAGACTATTTCATCAGTGATTGAGACGTTTCATCAGTCGCATCCAGAGTTGGCAGAACGTATTGAAAAATTTGCCATGTTTAGAGCAGAGTTTGAAAAGATTTGTTTAAACCGTGTGCGCTTATTTACCACCAGTTATAACGATGAGGCAGAACGTCCTGTCCCTGTATTTTTAGATCCAATTGCTAATCCTGTCAGCCCTGAAACCTTAAAACGCTGGTCAGAACAGGTGGCGAAATCAACTGATGATACAACTACAAAGCGTATCGCATCGTAAAACACTAAAAAATTAGAAGGCTTCCCCATGAAAACACTGTCACAGCAACTTCCCGATTTTTATGAATACTATGAGAATGAGACGCAATTTTACCTACGTCAAGTGCAGTATCCAGAGGATTTAGCACTGTTACATAAATGGATGCATGAGCCCCACGTTATACCGCAGTGGCAGCTAAATAAGTCTGAAATCGACCTTGCTGTTTATTTTGAAAAAATGCTGGCTGATGATCATCATCGGTTGTTGATCGTAGGGGTAGATGGTCAGGATGTGGGTTACACCGAAATCTATGAAGGCAAGCGTGACCGCCTTGGGCGTTATTACGATGGCGATACTTTAGACCTTGGTTGGCACTTACTGTTTGGTGAAAAGTCAGCTTTCGGCAAGGGCTACTTGCGCCCAGTAATGCGCTTGTTGGGTTTTTACATTTTTGAGAATGCGCCATCCGAAAAAATTGTTGGTGAGCCTGACCATACTGTTAAACCTTATGCCGCAGTGGTGGAAGAAATGTGCTATGAGGCACAGCGCCTAATTCCGATGCCTGAAAAAACAGCCATGTTGTATTACTGCTTTAAACATAAATTCTATGAAAAATTTGGAGGGTATTTAACTCATTCAACTGCATTTATGCAAAACCACAACCCACTCAATAGGACTGAGGAATTTACATGAGCTATAGCTCAGAACATATACACATCATGAATATGCGATTTTCGGAGGATGTTACAGTCGCCGAATTTGAACAATGGCTCAGCCAAGTTGAACGTTTTTTCTTAAAGAAACAAAACTTTGCTTTGGTCATGCAAACCGACGTTGGTACGGAATTTCCAGAAGAATACCGTCAATTGCAAGCGGCTTGGTACAAAACATACAAACAGCTTTTTTTTCAATATTGCTTGGGTTTAGTCCGAATCGCACAAGACCCGGCAGATCAACAACGACTGAATACACCCGCACTGCATGCTGCGTGGCGGGTGCCTTATTACGTCACGCTTGATCATTCTGATGCACTGCAATGGGCAGTGCAGAGGTGGATATGCAAAACCTAAATTCACAAAGAGCAACACGCCAAATCTCAGCTTTGAGCCTAGCCGTTGTTATTGTTTTATATCTGGCGCATGCCTTGCCTTTGTATTTTTACAATGTGGCATTACCCGCTATTTTGCGACATCAGGGGGTGGATTTACGTTGGATTGGAATGTTGTCACTGCTTTATATTCCATGGGCTTTTAAATTTTTATGGGCACCACTGATTGACCGACTCTATATCAAGAAGTTAGGGAAACGAAAAACATGGTTGCTTTTTACTCAAATAGCATTGGTTCTTGGCGTTCTGGCCTTGGCTTTTACCCAGTTCTCTTACGGATTGATCGTATTTGTTGTGATTGGTTTATGGATCTCAAGCTTTGCTGCGACTCAAGATATTGCTATTGATGGCTATACCGTTGAAGCTTTTTCAGAGTCCGAATACCGTCTAGGCAGTATGGCACAAAGTATTGGGGTCGCTTTGGGGAGTATGTTAGGTGGTGCGGCAACATTATGGTTGTACCAATATTACGGCTGGGAAAGCGCATTGGTGTGTTTAGCAGTCATGACAGCATTGACCATGTTTGCTGTTTTTTACATTCAAGAGAATGCAAGTGAACAGACGAATATCGCTAAACAAGCTCCAAGCTTAATCCGTGCTTTTAAACGGCCAGAGATTTTATCGGCCTTAGCACTGATTTTGTGCTATCGCGTGGTTGAAGCACCTGCAATGGCGATGCTCAATCCGATGCTCATTGACCAAAAATGGACGCTTGCTCAAATTGGGGTGCTGATGTCTGTGATTGGCGCAGGCGTGGGCTTGCTCGCTGCCGTTACGGCAGCATTTCTTCTGAAAAAGTTGCAAGCTACTCAGTTGCTTATTTGGGCGGGGTGGTGTCGAACGGTGTTGTATGGAGTGATTGGCGTAGCCATTGTTTTGGGCTGGTTAAACCAGTGGCATTTACTCTTGGGGGGATTTGTGATTGTCATGCTTGCGATTCGTTATGTAGCAATGACTTCACTCTATGCCTATTTCATGCAGAGCAGTTCTAAAGAACAGGCAGGCACGGACTTCACCATTTTGGTGTGTTTTGAGCTACTGGTTTATTTCATCGGGGGAGCTACATCGGGATTTTTAGCCAAATCACTCGGATATGGCAATTTTTACATGGTATTGGCAGTTGCGTCTGTGGTCAGTGTACTACTGAGCCAATACATCATTTCACGTCATCAAAAAACTCAACAAAACTTTTGAATCAAGAAATTTAATAAAAGGAAAAAGATATGAGCCGTTTTATGTTACCTATGCAGTTGACTTGTTTAACACTTGCTGTATGTACACAATTGTATGCACAAGATGATGTCACTACAACATTAGATAGCCAAACAAGCCGTGTTGAAGCTAAACAAAAAGAAGCTACACAACTGGCACCGATTGTGGTGACAGCAACTCGTTCTGCAAAGAGCATCGCGGATATTGCGGGGACAGTTTATAGCATTGATCAAGCTGAAATTGAAAAACAGGCCAATGCAGGAAAGAGTATTGCAGATATCTTGGGAATGTTAGTTCCATCTCTGACACCGAGTAGTGGAACGACCTCAAACTATGGTATGACCATGCGTGGTCGTGTAGTGCAATACATGATTGATGGTGTACCGCAAACAGGTTATCGCGATGGTTCACGTCAGTTAAATAGCATTCAACCGTCTATGATTGAGCGTATTGAAGTGGTTTCAGGGGCAACCAGTATTTATGGCTCGGGCGCAACAGGCGGGATTATTAATATTATTACCAAACGTGGTGGCCAAGACCCGATTAGCTTTGAAACTAAAGTTGGGATGACTGCGGGAAATAACTTTAAATCAGATGCTATGGCCTATGAAGCATCACAAAATATTTTGTTTAACCAAGGTGTGCTACAAGGGGCTTTCGGTGCCAGTTATACAACTCGTGGTGAAATTCAGGACAGCCATGGTAACCGTATTGGGCCTGAAGTTGCGCAAACAGACCGTCAAGATACGGATACATTAGATATCAATGGTCGTTTGACTTGGAATATTTCAGATAGTCAAAGTTTGAGTTTTGGTGCTCAATATTTTAATGACGAACAAGATAGTGAATATGGTCCTGACTATGGTCCGAGTTTAGCCTATTTAAGACGTGACCCAACCTATACTGCCAGTCTTGCTGCGGTTAAAGGCATGCAGTTAGAGACCCAACCGCAAACCGAACGCTATGCATTTAATACGCAATATGAAAATCAAAATGTATTGGGGCATACCTTAAATGCTGAAGCATACTATCGGAATGAGCAAGCACGCTGGTTCCCTTCTGCTCAGGCTATGGGAGGCGGTTTATATCTTGTTTATCAGTCGGAAACAGATATTGATGTTTACGGTGCGCGAGTTGCCTTGCAGAAACAATTTGACTTAAATGGTCGGAAGTTGGGGCTCAGCTATGGTATTGACTATGAAAATGAACAAGATGAACAAAATATTCAAATGTACGATAGTGCTGCATTTGTGGCTAGTAACGGTCTAAATTATAAGCCTTTTAATTATTATGCTTTTGGGCCAGATGTCGAAACGGAAAAGTTGGGTACCTTCATTCAAACAGACTTTGATGTGACAGATCGCTTAGGCTTAAAAGCAGGGGTGCGTTATGAACGTGTAGAAAGCCAAGTGGATGGATCAACGCCTTATTTAGAGGCAATTACCGCTGACTTGCGACCAGGCTACCAAGCCAAGACTTTAAATGGCGGTAAAGTAAAGCATGACGCGACATTGTTTAATGTGGGTGCAGTTTATCACTTAAGCGATGCTCAACAAATTTTTGCAAACTTTTCCCAAGGCTCAAATTTACCTGATATTCAACGTATGCTTCGTGATGTGCCTGCAAGTTTTACAGTCAACAGCCAAACCATTGACCCAATTAAAGTGAATAACTACGAGTTGGGTTGGCGTGTGCAAGCTACAAATGGTCTAAATGCGGGCGTGACCACTTTTTATAATGACTCAGATAAAAGTTTAAAGTTTGGCCGTCCAAACTATACCATTGAAGTCTTAGATACGGATGAGCGCGTTTATGGTGTAGAAGGAAATGCGTCATATCGACTACAGCCAAATTGGACAGTGGGTGGAACCATGGCGTATACCCGTGGACAGTTCAAAAATACTGCTGGGAAATGGCAAGAACTAGATGCAATCAGAGTTGCGCCACTGAAAGGCACAGCATTTTCTGAGTGGCAGTTTAACAATGACATGAGTCTACGTGTTCAAGCCTTAGCTATTGGTGGTACGGATAAAGCAAAAAAAGACGCTGAAAAGTACGGTTCGACTGTTCCTGCTGAAATCAAAGGCTTTGCAACGATGGATGTGATTGCCAATGCAAAAGCAGGTCCTGGTACGATTGGCTTTGGGGTGTATAACGTGTGGAATACAGACTACAAATCGGTCTATAGTCAATCGGTTGAGTCGGTTTATGGGGCTATTTCAAGCTTAGCTGCTCAAGGTCGAACCTATGGTCTGAGCTATACATTGAAATACTAACTGTATGTCTAGAGGTAGCGTTCAGCTACCTCTTTACTTTGTAATCTCGCCTTAAAATATGGTTCAAATAATAAAATGAATAGCAATAACAATATTTTTATTGCAGGTAGTCTTGCCAATGGCGCCTGTTTCTCAATGATTTTACCTTTGCTTGCACCGTTTATTCGGCAACTAGGGCTGACTGAGCTGCAAGGTGGTGCATTGGTGTCGGCTGGGGCATTAGTCATGGCAGTTTCTGCTATTTATATCGCTAAGCAAACCCAAAAATTCAGCATTTATCAACTATTAAGTATTGGTTTCACTGGTATGGCGCTGACATGGGGCTTATTTGCAGGTGTTCTTAGTTACGGGCTGAATTATTCCATGTCGTTTATTGTTTTGTTTAGCTTACTCATATTGACCCGTGCCAGTACGGGCTTTTTTATGGCAATGCCACAAATTGCGCTGCAAAGTTATGTCATGACGGCTTTTCAAAGTGAGCAGGATCGTAGTCAGAAGATGGCAAAGTTTGGCGCACTAAACAGTATAGGTGTTGTCATTGGGCCTTTGGTGACGACCATGTTATTGACATGGAGCATGTTGACACCACTTTGGGGTGCCGTGGCTATTTTAACGGGTATGGCGGTTTGGATTGTACTTGGTTTTCAAGCAAAGCAAGCGCCACAGGTACAGGAACAAGCGGATACTACGGCGAAATTAGACACTCTGCCGACAGAAAAATTGCAATGGTCAAAATTAGGGATTTGGTTATTGTTAGGTTTTAGTTTATATGTTGCGATTGTTACCTTAAATTTAACTGCTGGTTTTTATATTCAAGATCGCTTCCATTTCGATACCTATCAAAGTGCAATTTATTTTTCTCAGTGTTCATTGATTGTGGGGATCGCACTGGTTTTAATGCAATTGGCGATTTCAAAACGACTCAATTGGTCAATTAAACAATTATTATGGTTCGGTCTAGCGACAATGGTCTTGGGGTTAATACTTTCAGTCAGCGCTAGCCAGATTTGGGTTTTTCAAGCCGCTTATCTTTTTTATGGTATTGCTGTAGCTTGTTTAATGCCCGCTTTTACCACAGGGGCAGCCCAAACAGCGTCAACCACGCTACAAACTAAAATAGCCAGTTTATGTACGGCAACACAGGCTTTAAGTTTTGTTTTCGCGCCGTTGCTGAGTACTGGACTCTATCAGGTGAACCAACATTTGCCCTATTATTTTTTATTGGTACTAATGATGGGCTTAATGCTGTATTTTGCTTTTAAAGGCATTAAAGAGCAGAATTTTAGCCGTATTAGCTGAAGCTATTATTGTGCCTTAGCTGAGTAAATAAACCACTGTTTTAATTAAACTTGGACCAAAAAGAACCATAAAGATACCTGCTAAAACCATACTGAGACAGGCTGCTACGCCTTCTTCTTTATGGCGTTTGAACGCAGTGCTGGTACCAAAACCATGTGCTGCATTGCCCAAAGATGCTCCTTGAGCGAATTTGGAATCTAGTTTTAGGACTAACAATACAGAATTGGCCAAAAGTCCACCGACTATACCAGTGATCACAGTGAATAAAATCACTAGGTCTACAGAACCACCAACGGCTTTACTGAGCTCCATGGCAAAAGGGGTAGAGATAGAACGACTCATCAAACTGTAACTGGTTACAGCATCAAAATGAAACAAACGTGCCAAGTAAAAAGAGCTAAGTACTCCAACCATCATGCCGATGATAATACCTAATGCTATAGAGAAAGCATGTTGTTGAATGACTTTGCGATACTCAAAGATTGGAATGGCGAAAGCAACTGTCGTAGGGCCTAACATCCATACGAGCCACTTACTGTAATACATATAGTTGTCATACTGAATATGGAACATCATCATACATAGGATGATGAGACAAGGGATTAGAATGGTTGGTGAGAATAACAGATAGGGATATTTCTGATAAAAGTTTTTACCCCAAATATATGCCAGTATGGTCCCGATAAAACAGATTAAGGCTACAAAATGAATATGCATGGTGGTTCCTTAAACTTGTGTATTGAGCTGATGGGGTCGTTTGGTCTTTTTTTGAAACTTTTCTTCAAGCTTAAAGCCTAAGGAGACACAGTAGGCCGTGCAGGTCATTACGCAAATGGTACCAACAACAATAGATAAAACCAGTTGCCAGCCTTGAGTAAGAAAGAGATGTTTATATTTAATTAACCCGATGACACAGGGGATAAAAAATAATAATAGCTCAGTGAGGAGTAGATCAGAGCCTGACTTAATCCATTCTAGTTTGAATAATCCTGTTAATAGTGCAATAAGCAAAAGTGTTAAGCCGACGACTCCACCAGATACAGGCAAGGACAGCGTAGCTTGTACAAACGTACCGATATACCAAATGGCCATTAGCAGGCCGACTTGAAGAATTGAACGATAAACCAGTTTGAACGGACGCATCTGATGTCCACCATGTTTGGATTGTTAGTGTTATTTTAAGTTTGACCTAGGGTGGTAATTATGAATAATAAAATAATAATTATGCTTATCTGGAATAATTTTGGATTTTAAGACCCTTAAAATATTTGTGCAGCTAGTGAAAAGCCAAAGTTTTAGTGTAGCTGCTGAGGAACTTTATTTAACTCAACCCACTATCAGCAAAGTATTAAGGCAACTAGAAGATGAAATTGGCTTACCCCTCTTTCATAAAGGGCAAGCAGGACGAAAGCGAGAAGTTAAATTGACCTATATGGGGGAACAGCTGTATCAGCATGCATTGCAGATTTTACAACAGCAACAGCAAATTTTTGAAACTGCTGATCAGATTCGAGGGGTAAAGCAAGGTGTGTTGAGACTCGGTCTGCCACCTTTAGGTTCAGTCCTTTTAAGCTCATTGATTGCTAAATTTCATAAACTTTATCCCAATATTGAGTTGAATTTTTTAGAAGTCGGTGCAACAGGAATTGAAGAAGCAATTTTAGCGAAAAATATTGATGTTGGTATCTTACTGGGAGAATTAAAGCCTAGTATTCAGGGGATACAAATTATTGATTCGCCGCTGTGTTTGCTTTCCAACCATGACTCACAATGGAGAAAGCGTGACGTGGTGCAATTTGCCGAGCTCAAAGAAGAATCGTTTCTGCTGTATGCAGATACCTTTACATTGAACCATGTGATATTGGAAGCAGCTATGGCAGCAGGCTTTGAACCCAAAGTATTATGTAAAAGTAGTCAGTGGGACTTTATTGCCAAAATGGTCGAGTCTGGTGTCGGTATTGCTTTATTACCACAAATTTATTGTGAGCAATTAGATCGCGCAAAATTCAGTGTCAGTTTAGTGGAACAACCAAGTTTGCGCTGGAACTTAAATATGGCATGGAATTCCACCGTAGTCATGAATCCTGCTACTCGTGCATGGTTGTCGATCATTGATGAATATAAAGATCAAATTCATTTTTAGATGGCTCATCTCCAGATAGAATTTGTTAAAAAAATGATCGCTATGGTTACGGTTCGATTACCTAAAATTACTTTTTGTTTACAATAAATGCTTAAATCCCAATCTATTGATCAATAAATAAACAAAAATGTTTCATAAAATCAGATCAAAGTCTCTGTGCTCGATTTTTGTATAGTCTAAGTGCAAACATAAAAACGGAGGCTAAATGTTTAAATTTAAAAATGATATTGTGCATGGTGCGCTTTTTGACATGGATGGAACAATGTTTGATACCGAACGTTTACGGTTTCAAACCTTGAAACAGGCATCCAAAGAGCAGATTGGGGTCGAGTTTTCAGATGCCTACCTCATGGCTTGTTTAGGTTTAAGTGCACGTAGTTCTGAAGCGCTAGCTCAAAAGCAATATGGTCAAGAAGTTCCTTACGGGGACATTCGTAAGCGAGCTGATGAATTAGAATTAGAAACAGTGCGCCAATATGGTGTTCCGATTAAAAAAGGATTGGTGCAAGTTTTAGAGCGGTTGCGTAAAGCGGGGTTACGTATGGCCGTGGCGACCTCTAGTCGAAGAGCAATTGCTGAAGAGTATTTAATCAATGCCAATGTTTATAAGTTTTTTGATGTCTTGGTCTGTGGTGATGAAGTTGAACAGGGGAAGCCGCATCCTGAAATTTTCCTTAGTGCAGCTCAAAAGCTGAACCTCGCACCTGCACAGTGTTTCATGTTTGAAGACTCTGAAAATGGCATCCGTTCAGCACATGATGCTGGGGGCATCTGTGTACTGTTCAAAGATATTAAAGAACCGAATGAAAGTATGTTGGCTCATGCCAATTATTATTTTGAAAATATGTATGACTATCTAATGGAATTAGATATCTACAGCTCGCATCTGGAAATGCCCAATTTACAAGAAAGCTTTCCTCAAACTTTAAATCAACTCACTGTTGGAATTCACGGCTTTGGTGCGATTGGTGGCGGTTATATCGCACAAATTTTATCGCATTGGGATGGTTATACGCGTCCTAAAAAAATCTATGCGTCTACACGGAATAGCTTATATCGCTCAGCCGTTAACGCATTTGGGGCATATTGTATTCGCTATGGGCAAGTGTCTTATGATGAACGTATTGAAAATATGCATATTATTGATGCTGAAGACTTACAGCAGATGCATGCCATGTACGTCGAGTCGAGTTTAATTGCGATTTGTTTAGCTGAAAATGCTCTAGTCAGTGAAGCAGCAACCATTGCACAGGGCCTCTATGCACGCTATTTGGCACAAGATGAGCAAGTTCAAACTCCACTGACGCTGTTAATTATCTTAAATAAAATAGGCGCCAAGCAGTTGGTTCTTGAGCAGGTACGTAAAGCCTTGGTGGAATTAACAGACCATGCTGTTGCCGACTTTATCTTAGAACAACACTATTTCTGCGATACGGTAGTCAACCGTATGGTGTCTAAGCTAAGCGATAAAAATCTATATCGTCAACTGTGCATTAAATACAATATTTTTAAGCAATATCAACTTGATGATGAGAGTAATCAAATTGAAGTTGAAGATGTCAGTAAACTCAGTGTAGAACAAGAGCGCCGTGCCAGTGAATATGTTGAGGATTTGAGACAAAACTTTCAACCGAGCCATATTTTACAACATATGGATTTAATTCTATTCAATGCTGAAATGGATATGCCAATTTATGTAGAAAACAAAAGTCCCTTACTCAGTAAAATGCGTCAAATGATCTTGGTCGATCAAATTTCAGATATTCAGCTGATTAAAAACCGCTTATGGAATGGCGTACATGCCATGACTGCGTGGTATGCAAGCCTACTCGGGCATCAGACCATTGGTGTAGCGATGGGCGATCCGCGAGTGCAGTACTATGTTGAAAAACTGCTTGCAGAAGTGACGCAAGGTCTGACGCATTACCTGCCAAAACGCAAAAATGATTTAATACGATTGGCAAAAAGTTTTGATCAGTCATGCCAGTATGCTTATAAAGACCCATGCAGCCGTGTTGCGCGTGACCCACTGCGTAAGTTGAGCGCATTTGAACGTGTTTTTTCATCGGTTGCTTACAATGTCTCGCATGGATTTTCTTTTGAAGCCTTATTAAGTGGTGCAATTTTTGGCTATGCATACCTGATGATAGAAGATGATCAGCCAATAGCAAGCCTTTTGGTTCATTTGAAACAACAGCTTCAACAGATGTCGCTGTCTAAAGAACATAAAAAAGCTTTGTATTATGTCATGGAAAAACGTCTCAATGAGCTACAAAACGGTGAAATTGAAATAGTAGACTTTATGTTCCAGACGCAGCAAAAGGCTTTAAAAGCCAGTTATGTGTAATGGAGTAGTGCATAGCTACAATTAGATGTTTAAAGAGAAGTCCAGGTAAAAGGGCTTTTCTTCTGTCTTTAAATCTTTTAACGTTACGGGAACAATCAACATGGTTCTTTTGTAATGAAATGGGATGAGATCGGGGAGCAGCCTTGTTCAATTGCACGAACACTATCGGTAATTGGTGACCGCTGGACTGTGCTGATTTTACGAAATGCATTTTTAGGAACGCGTCGATTTGAAAGCTTCCAAGAAAATTTAGGTATGACTCGGCACCTGTTGTCTGCTCGATTAAAGCGCTTGGTTGAACATGAAATTTTGGAGAAAAGACCCTACACGGATCGTCAAGCAAGATTTGAGTACTGTCTAACTGAAAAAGGCTTGGCTTTATATCCAGTGCTGATGTCGATGGCAACATGGGCCGATCAATGGATGGACGAGGGGCAAGGTCGTCCCGTGCAATTTATCCATAAAACCTGTGGGCATAGCATTCAGCCACATTTGGTTTGTAACGAATGTGGTGATGCCATACATGCCAAAGACATCAAAGCGATACCGACACAGGTTTATGTTGATGCTTTAGCAGCTCAATCAGACATTAAAGAAGCTTAAGCTTATAAACAGTTTGCAGGTTTTGGTACACCAGCCAAACGGCTCAGATGGCGCGCCACAAGCCCAGTATTAAACTTTTCTTGCAGTATGGCATTATTGATGTCTGCGTTGACTGTTTTTATTAAAAACTTAATCAGTGGACGTGTTGCAGGTGAGTGCCCAAACTGCTGGTAAAACTGACGCACTGCCATGAGGATTTCAAAGTGCCAATCGGTCAATTCAAGCTCTAAAGATTTTGCTAATTCTTTTGCAACCTCTTGATTCCAAATGGTGTAATCGACTAAATGACCATCTTGGTCTAATTCTAAATTCATCTAAACACTCAAAATTATTTTAAACTGATACAACGACTGTGGTTTAAACATAGCTCAGCAAACCTAGCATAGCTGATGGTTTCTAGGTTACTCGGATAGGCCGCAGCGATATTTTCAGCATCCTGCTCAAGCACAAATACACAAGCTAACTGCTGAATAAAAGGATGCTGTATATAAAGGACCGCATCTCCCATTAAAACCACATCATCCCCTGATTGATACAGGTTTTGCAATTTACTCAGCGCTAACTCTGTCGCGGCAAATGGAGACTGCACGAGATAAAGTGTTTTGCTCATAACTGTCTCCTTACCAATACAGCACATGGTCAAACTGTTGTATTAAATTGGCATTGAGTTCAACACATTCTATTTCTTGCTCGGTTTGTTGAACAAAGGCAGAAGCTTGATTTTTGGTTTCAATCCAAATCGGGCTTAAGTCATAAAACTCAAAGCTATCAACCATGTTTGACGCCAGTTTAAAAGCATGCTTTAAGGGTTCAAATGACTGAGCATCGTTTAATAAGCTGAGCGCAGCATCTTGTAATAAAACTTTGACTTCACAGCCAAAAGTTGCAAGAACCATCGTTGCAGAGAGGCTTTCATGCACCTGCAAAGAGTTCAAATTGGCTTGGGTTAAAATAACCAGTACAGATTTCACACAATATACCTTTTAAAAGCAACAAATTCTTGAAAACTTAGCACTTAGAATTGAATTAAGCGCTCTGCAGACTGAACAGCATCGGCCAGTTCCCCTAAGCCGACCAAGTCAAAACCTGTAGCAAGATTATGCTGTGCTAACTGATGACGCTGTGCATTTTCGGCATCGGTAATTCCTCGAGCCAAGGCTGCACTAACACAAACTGGCAGGCGAATGGCGAGTTTTTGCCACTCAGAACATAGATTCCGTTGGTCGTCAGGTACCCATTGTAGGGCATTGGCAACTTGAACAGCATCTTGGTAGAAAAACACTCGAAAGAGTTCATTTTTCGCATGCAGTGCTTGTGCTAAACCCAGCGCATGCCATGCATGAATCGAACTCGGTGCGGAGGTAATTAGTAATAAAGTACTCATCAAACTTCACTAGAGGAATGTCCAAAACTTGCTTGGTACATTCGGACTTCATAATAAAAAGGTAGTATACAATGATTTTAGTGACTGGTGGTTTAGGCTTTATAGGCTCACATATTGCTTTGAGCTTTATGGCGCATGGGCAAGAGGTCATTATTGTAGACAATTTATCCAATGCGAATTTACAAACTCTTGAACGATTAGAATTTATTAGTGGCATGTACGTGCCTTTTGTCAAAATTGATATCCGAAATACGCCTGCTTTGAACAAAGTTTTTGAGCAGTATTCCATTGATGCAGTGGTACATGCCGCAAGCTTTAAATCGCTTGAAGAGTCTGTGTTGAAGCCTTTGGAATATTATAATGACAATGTTAGTTGTATTATGAGTTTACTGCGTGCTATGCAACGCACAGGTGTTCGAACTTTGGTGCATCTTTCCAGTCTTGCAGTTTATGGTGAGTCGAGTCTACATCTAGAAGAAGACTTGGAACTGAATTTCGGCTATCCAAACCCGTATATCAAGTCGCAACAAATGGTCGAAGAAATTATTCGAGATACAGCAAAAACAGATAATGAATGGAAAATTGCCATTTTAAGAATGGGCAATGTCGCAGGCGCATTTGAAAATGCAATGCTCGGAGAGCTGTTTCCGCCTTTACCGAAAAATATTATCCCACTGTTGATGCAAGTCGCTGCCAAACAGCGTGATCATATTGAACTGAGAAAAAAAGCACAAACAGCAGACCATACGGTCGAACGTAGTTTTTTACATATTTTGGATGCGTGTGATGCGATTGCCGCTTCGTTACAATGGTTGAGCAATCAACAGTTTGCTTGTGAAGCGTTTAATATCGCAGGCCAAAGTGTGTCGATACAGCAGTTGGTTGAAAAACTGGAAAGTGTGACGCAAAGTGATATTGCTACAGTCGATATAGTTGATTCGAACATTGTGGAATTAGATCAGGTCGCATCCGAATGTAGTAAAGCAAAAAATGTTTTACACTGGGAAGCGAAGCGCAGTTTACAACAAACCCTTGAGGATGGATGGCGTTTCTACCGACAAAGTTTAGAGGGTCTTTAATTAATTTACTGATAACAATTATCATTTACATGCTTTTACTTAATCATTAAGATAAGGAAAACAAGCGCAAAATAATCATTTTGCAATTCACTTAAAAAGGAAGAGGTTAAAATGCAAACACGTATTGAACACGACACGATGGGCGAAGTTGAAGTACCAAGCGAAGCACTTTGGGGTGCCCAAACTCAGCGTAGTTTGCAAAACTTTAAAATTGGCAGTGAACGTCTACCGCGGCCAATGATTCGTGCTATGGGCTTAGTGAAAAAAGCAGCAGCGCAGACCAATGCTGAACTTAACCAAATTCCACAAGAATTGGCGCAATACATCGTCGGCGCTGCGGATGAAGTGATTGCAGGGCAGTGGGATAGTCAGTTTCCTTTGGTAGTATGGCAAACTGGTTCAGGCACGCAAAGTAACATGAACTGTAATGAAGTAATTGCGAATATCGCCAATCAGAAACTCGGAAATCCTTTAGGCGCACAAAAACCTGTACACCCGAACGATCACGTGAACCGTGCTCAGTCAACCAATGACTCATTTCCAACGGCGATTCATGTTGCAGCAAGTATTCAGATCAATGAATTACTGATTCCTGCGGTTACTCAGCTTCGAGATACTTTAGAGGCAAAGTCTCAAGCATTTGCTGACATCGTCAAAATTGGGCGAACTCATTTACAAGATGCAACACCATTAACGTTGGGCCAAGAGTTTAGCGGTTATGTTTCTCAGCTCGATCATGGCTTAAAGCGTTTACAACAGGCACTCTCAGGTTTGTATGAGCTGCCTTTAGGTGGAACGGCTGTAGGTACAGGGCTGAATGCACATCTTGATTATGCGGAAAAATCGGCGGAGCAACTGGCACAGTTGACCGGACTACCTTTTGTGACTGCGCCAAATAAATTTGAAGCATTGGCTGGGCGCGATGCAGCCGTGTTTGCCTCAGGTGCATTAAAAACGCTTGCTGTAAGCTTGAATAAGATTGCCAATGACATTCGCTGGTTGGCTAGTGGCCCGCGTTGTGGTTTTGGTGAATTACGTATTCCAGAAAATGAACCAGGCTCAAGTATTATGCCGGGGAAAGTGAACCCGACTCAAAGTGAAGCGATGACTATGGTGGTGGCTCAAGTCTTAGGCAATGACACCACGATTAATGTTGCGGGCGCATCGGGTAACTTTGAATTGAATGTGTTCATGCCTGTAATTGCGTTTAATTTGTTGCAGTCGATTCAGCTTTTGGGTGACGCATGTAATAGCTTCAATGATCACTGTGCAGTGGGCATTGAGCCGAACCGTGAAAAAATTGACCACTTCTTACATGACTCATTGATGTTAGTTACGGCTTTAAATCCAGTGATTGGCTATGAAAATGCAGCGAAAGTTGCCAAAACAGCTTATAAAGAAGGCAAAACACTAAAACAAGTGGCTGTAGAGTTGAACTTAGTCACTGCTGAGCAGTTTGATGAAGTGGTCCGTCCAGAACAAATGATTTCACCAAATGTAAAATAAATTTTCTTCAATTGCTCAATGAAAGAGCAAATGAACATCAGCAGTTTTTATCTTTGGGCGAAGTCGGTACAATGGTCGACTAAAGATAAACTGCTGATGAGTTACCATGCTTGATATTTATTTGACAGATGTTCAGAAAAACGTGCAATTTAACGATTATCCGGGTGAGCATCCTGTTAAATTTGTTTTAAATTTCAAAAAGATTTTCCCAAGTGTTATGGAATTATTGCTTCCTGTTCTACCTGAAAATGAAAATCTTGAAGAAATGACATGGGAATCAACCACGACTGACTTCGAACTTTTCAAGCTGTTATTGAGTGGTTGGGGCGTGATTGAGTTACGCTTAAACGCGATTAAGCAGTTTAAAGATAAAGATTTTGCAGATGCTCTAGTGAAACGTGCACAACAAAAGCGCAAAGACTTTGCCAAAACACAGCAACAGTTGAAAACGGTTGAACTTGATTATTTATTTATGCATGAAATACATGCGTTAATTGATGCAGAACTAGTTGAATTGGGTGAAAAATTCTATTTACCCGTGCTACGGGACTTATGGAAAAATAAAATTCCCACTCAAGTCTTAGAAGCCAAATTCTAAACAAATTTAAAATCCTCCATTTGGAGGATTTTTTATATGGATAGCAGAACTATGTATTTGTGGTAAACACAAAGCATTTAAACTACATCTAAAGCATTAAATTTTATTATTTGGTCAAATATTGGAATTAATTTTGCTTGATATATTAGGTTATCATTCATGGCAGACTAATGTTTAAATTTGCTATGAATTTTTTTGAATAGAACCACAAGGATTTTAATACATGTCAAATCAGTTCATCGACTTAATTACAAAACGTCGTACTATTTATGCTATTGGTAAAAATGTTGAGCCCAGTCCTGAATTTTTAACTGATTTGATCCAAACAGCTATTAAACAAAGCCCATCATCTTTTAACTCGCAGTCATCTCGAGCTGTGATTTTGTTCAATGTGGAGCATGAAAAATTCTGGACTTTTGTGGCTGAAAAACTGAAGTCTTATGCTAAAGACGAAGAAAGTGCAGCTAAAACAACGGCAAAAATGGCTAGTTTTGCAGCAGGTGTGGGAACAGTTTTATTTTTTGAAGATCTAGATGTCATTCAGAGCTTACAAGAGCAATTTCCATCTTATGCTGAGAACTTTCCTATTTGGGCAGAGCATTCTACAGCTATGGCTCAGTTTTCAACGTGGACTGCGTTACATACCTTGGGTCTAGGTGCATCTTTACAACATTATAATCCAATTGTGGATGAAGAAGTCCATGCTGAATGGGATGTGCCTGCTAGCTGGAAACTACGTGCGCAACTGGTCTTCGGTTCAGTTGAGGGTGAAGCTAAAGAAAAAAGCTTTGTGGATGATGCGGTGCGCTTCAAGGTATTTAAATAATGAATCAAAAAGCCGTATTCAAATAATACGGCTTTTTTTCTATGTCATTTTCTTTTTAGCAATAGAGCGGATTACTGACCAACCAAGCCTAAAAGTGAATTTTGAGTACTACACATCCGCGTTGCTTCTTCTTCGTTCATTGTTTTGATTTCCTCTTCAAATTTCTTCTTTTGTTCTTTGAGTTGTTCTTCAGCTAAACCCATTTGTTTTCCAAGTTTTTCCATCTTTTCCCATGACTCAATACAGGCCTTCGGCATTTTGCTGCACGCGGTCAAAGACAAAAGGGTAATACTTGCACTAATCATGAGTAATTTTTTCATTGCTTAAACCTTTAATTTTGAAACATTATTGATTTTTATATTGAGCCTGTAAGGTAGCAAAAATTTAAGGCTTTGTGTGATTTTTAGTCGCAAAAGTGAATTGTTTTGCACTTGTTCAATCTTCTTAGGGGGGGAGTTATATGTGTCGGCATTAAAAAAGGCATTTAGATTAATCTAAATGCCTTCTTGGTGAATATTCAGAAACTCTACTATTGTAGAGGTCGATGCTGAAGTTCATTTAACTCCCTACGGCTATAGCCACGCGAAGCCAAAACTTTTTTAATACCAACAATTACATCTTCATCTGTTGCTACTTTCAGCTTTTCGAGAAGTTGTTCGTTGGTTTTACAAGAGCAGTCATTTTCAACACAAGCAATTTGATTTTTATGCTCGTTTTGCTGTTCATCTGAAAACAGCTTTTGCCAAAAACTCATAGACACTTCATTAACAACCTAACATAGGGTGAAATATAACCAATCTAGAGAATAATGCAAGATGGGCAAAGAGATAAAAGCAACAATCAGTATCCAAAAATTCCGATTATAGTTTCATAAGTTAACGTTATTATGACAGGGAAAACTCTTGTATTTTATGTAAATTACTATTTTCTAAGAATAAATAAAAATAAAGCCTGTGACAGCTTCATTTTTGAAGTTGCATATTTTGCAACAAATTGTTTAGATTTTTTCGAGCAGAATTCCTGCTTCAACATGATGCGTATACGGGAACTGGTCAAACATCGCAAACTTTGAAATTTTATGGGTTTGGCTGAGTGTTTTTAAGTTGTCATACAAGGTGTCAGGGTTACACGAAATATAAATGATGCGCTCAAAACGTTGAATCAACTTTAATGTTTCATCATCAATACCCGCACGCGGTGGGTCAACAAACACAGTATCGAACTCATAGCTGCTCATGTCGATATTTGCTTCTTGTAAGCGACGGAATGCACGTTCACCGTTATAAGCTTGGGTGAAGTCTTCTGCTGACAAGCGTGCGACTTGAATATTGTCGATTTTATTTTGTTCGATATTCCACTGTGCGGCATACACTGAGGACTTAGCCAGTTCAGTGGCTAAGACACGGTTGAAACGGGTTGAAAGCGGTAGGGTGAAGTTACCATTGCCACAGTAAAGTTCTAACAAATCTTTGTGCGACTGTTGTGCAGCATTACAGGCCCATTCGAGCATTTTTTGGCAGACTTGCGCATTGGGCTGGGTAAAACTGCTTTCAATTTGTTTGTACTGATATTTACGCTCAAAAACTTGCAGTTCTTCCACCACAAATTCATCAGTAAGTACCACTTTTTGACCACGGCTACGACCAATCAACTTAATATTTAATTTTTCTGCGAGTTGCTTAGCTAAAACCTGCCATTGTTCATCGAGTGGGCAGCGATAAATCAGCGAAACCAGCATTTCACCTTTTAAGGTCGCTAAGAAATGTACTTCAAATAAGCGTTTTGAGAGGAGATCATTGCTTTTTAATTCTGCCAATAGAATAGGCATGAGCTGATTAATACTGGTATCAGCGATTGGGAAGTCATCAATACGAATGACTTTTTTCTGATTGTCTTCATCGCGTTCAAACATGGCATAAAATATATCATCTTCGGTATGCCAAATACGGAATTCTGCACGCATGCGAAAGTTTTTTTCAGGAGATTGAAAAACTTCAAGCGAAGGTGGAGTGAATTCAGCAAATTGAGCTGTAATTCGTTCAATTTTGGCGTCAAGTTGTTGTTGATAAGAAGAAGTCATATGCAGTAAAAATCGCAAACATATTGAAAAAAGAGATGGTAACAAAGTTTGCCGAATTAGCCTAAAGATATTCAGCAAAAGCGTGGAGTTTATTCATGCTACAGGTGGATTGATGTATTGTTATATCGGAAATTTTCGAACAGATTGAGTCAAACGAAGTCGCATAAAAAATGCCAAGTAAACAGACTAGGAGATGTTGACTTGGCAATAGAGGAAACACGGTAAAAACCTGTAACCCCAATGCGGACTACAGGTTTAAATTGGGCTTAGTTCAAAGTCATCAGACTTGCATTTCCACCAGCAGCTGCAGTGTTAACACTGATCGCGCGCTCAATCACAAAACGTTCCAACGGAATGGCAGTTTGTGATGGGCTAAGGTGAGTAATACCTACAATCGCACCTTGACGTTCAGCTATCTGTTGTTGCAGAGCTAAAAGTTGTGCTGTCGTACCATGGTGCAATACCGCATCAAATGCATCAGTTTTGATGTCTTTGATGACATGGAACGCTTGAGCCAATGCTTTAGGCATGCTTGGCATGTGTTTTAACACAAAGCTATTATCTGCGAGTACTGCTGGACGGCTACCGACTGCAAAAATCGCATTCAACTGTTGTAGTTGATCCGCTTCTTGTTCAGCTAATGACAAGACTGCATGACGTGGGATCACCATGTATTGGTTACTTTCACCTGTTGGGCCTTGCAACTCGTAATGATGGCCTGAACAGAAGTTCTCAATTTTTGCCAATTTTACAGCAGGGAAGGTTTTAGCTGCCCACTCAAGGAACAATGCAGAGTTGCTGAACTCGACCTGAGGGTTCAAATCAGCACCTGTTGCAAATGGCTTATTCAACTTTTTCGCAGAACAGTTTTGCATTAGGCGATATAGATAAATTGGACCACCCGCTTTAGGGCCTGTACCCGATAAACCTTCACCACCAAACGGTTGTACACCGACAACTGCACCTACGATGTTACGGTTGATGTAGAGGTTACCTACTTCAGCATGGGTCATCACAGTTTGAATGGTTTCATCAATACGGGTATGTAGACCCATAGTCAGGCCATAACCTTTGCTGTTGATGTGCTCAAGTAACTGTTTGAGTGAACCTTGGTTAAAGCGAATCACGTGTAGCACAGGACCAAACACTTCACGCTCTAAATCATTGAGATTTGGCAGTTCGATGAGTGTTGGTGTAATGAACGTGCCTGCATCTAGTTCAGAGTCTTGAGTATCATTACGCATCAACTGGTGTACGCGATGACCTTTTTGACGCATTTTTTCGATGTGCTTTTGGATATTTTCTTGCGCTTCAGCATCAATCACAGGGCCAATATCAGTTTTGAGTAGATATGGATTGCCCACTTGAAGTTGCTGCATTGCGCCTTTAAGCATTTGAATCACAGCATCGGCATTGTCTTCTTGTACACATAGTACGCGTAGGGCAGAACAACGTTGGCCTGCGCTGTCATAAGCTGAGCTAACGACATCAAGTACAACTTGCTCAGTCAGTGCTGATGAGTCAACGATCATGGCATTTTGACCGCCTGTTTCAGCAATCAGTGGAATGCTTTCACCATTTTTGCTCAGACGCTTCGCCACAGTTTTTTGCAAAATTTTGGCAACTTCAGTCGAGCCTGTGAACATGATGCCTTGAACCTGTTCTGATGCACTGAGCTGTGCACCTACAGTTTCACCACGACCCGGCATCAACTGTACAGCCGCTTGAGGCACACCTGCTTGCCATAAGATTTGAATCGCTTGAGCCGCAATTAGCGGTGTTTGTTCCGCTGGTTTAGCAATCACGGTATTCCCCGTAACCAATGCGGCAGCGACTTGACCTGTGAAGATGGCCAATGGGAAGTTCCATGGGCTAATACACAGCATCGTGCCTAAAGGCTCAACCTCTGCATTCGCATCTAGATCAATCATTTGCGTTGCGTAGTAGCGTAAGAAATCTACAGCTTCACGAACTTCTGCAATGGCATTGGCATAGGTTTTACCACTTTCACGGCACAGTAAAATCATCAGTTCTTCTAGGCGAGCTTCCATTAAGTCAGCAGCACGAAGTAGGTAACTTGCACGGGTGTCTTTAGCCTTACGTGCCCAAATGTCTTGAACAGCCTGTGCATTATTTAATGCTTGCTCAACTTGTTCAGTTGTTGCTTCTTGTACATAACCGACAACATCTGAGTGACGTGCTGGGTTAACAATACTTTGCTTTACAACCGTTTCATCTGTCTGGATTTGCTCACCCATAGGTGCAGCAAACCATTGCTGTTGTGAAAACTGTTGAGCTGTTTGATTGAGCTGGGTTAACTCCGTGTCATTTGCAAGGTCTAAACCTTTAGAGTTTGCACGCAGTTGACCATAAAGCTCAGCAGGCAGTGGAATCGAAAGGTGTTTTTGACCGACAACATTTTCACGTTTTGCACTGCTTAGAATGGTTTGCGTTGGATTTTCAATCAAATCATCAATCGCGAGTGACTTGTCTGCAATACGATTTACAAAAGAGGTGTTTGCACCATTCTCAAGTAAACGACGGACAAGATAAGCCAATAGTGTTTCATGGTTGCCGACAGGTGCATAAATACGACATGGGACACCCAGTTTTTTATCTAGCTTTTCACCGACGACTTGTTCATAAAGGGGTTCACCCATGCCATGTAAGCATTGGAACTCATACTGACCTACATAATATTGCTCAGGATTCGCCATTTCATAAATGGTTGCTAAAGTCTGAGCATTATGCGTTGCAAACTGTGGGTAGATTTGTTCTGGCGCAGCCAATAATTTCTTTGCGCAGGCAATGTAAGATAAGTCCGTATGTACTTTACGGGTAAATACAGGGTAGTCGGTCATGCCTTCGATTTGCGCTTTCTTAATTTCGCTATCCCAGTACGCGCCTTTCACTAAACGGATCATTAAGCGTTTTTCGCTACGTTTAGCCAAATCTACGATGTAGTCAACCACGTAGAAACAACGTTTTTGGTAGGCTTGAATAACGAAACCAATGCCTTTCCAGTCTTTGAGCTCTGGTTCAAAGCATAGGCGTTCGAGCATTTCTAAAGAAATTTCTAAACGCTCAGACTCCTCTGCATCAATATTTAAACCGATGTTATAACCGCGTGCCAATTTAGCAAGAGTAAAGACTTTGCCATAAAGTTCGTCATGCACACGTGCAATTTGGGCACGTTGGTAACGCGGGTGTAGAGCAGATAATTTAATTGAAATACCTGGGCCGTCATAGACATCTTTGTCTTTTGACGCTTGACCAATGGCATGAATGGCATCGGTATAGTCTTTCATATAACGATCAGCATCGTGGTCGGTCAGTGCCGCTTCACCCAGCATGTCGTATGAATAGCGAAAACCTTTTTCTTCAAGACGTTCAGCATGTTGCAATGCTTCACCAATGGTTTCGCCAGTGACAAACTGTTCGCCCATCATGCGCATTGCCACATCAACTGCTTTACGGATGATGCCACGACCACTACGTGCCAATAAGCCTGTTAAAGTGCCTGATAAGCTATTTTGCTTTGGTGTTTCCATCAACTTGCCAGTGAGCATCAAGCCCCATGCTGCTGCATTGACAAACATTAAGTTACTTTGACCAACGTGCTCTTTCCAGTTGCCTTGGTTGATTTTGTCCTTAATCAACAAGTCACGTGTTGCCATGTCTGGAATACGAAGTAATGCTTCAGCTAAACACATCAGTGCGATGCCTTCTTGAGAAGACAGTGCAAATTCTTGTAAGAGTCCTTGTACAATACCCGCTTTACCGCTGCCGCTTTTACGTTCACGTAAAGTATGAGCCAAATCAAACGCAAGTTCGTGAATGCGTTGATTCATTTCATCAGAAATTTTGCTGTGGTCTAATAAGTTTTGAACACACTCAGTTTCGGCACGTCGCCAAGCGGTGTTGATTTCAACCTCAAACTCATTTTTTTCTTTGAATTCGGTAATATATTCAAATGGTGTTTGAGATTCGTTGAAATGCGCGTTGCTTTCCATCATATTCATGCCTACATCCTGTGCATACAATAATGTGTTGAGAGATCTATAGTAATTAATTTATGATTACAGAAAGAATGCCGAATAACTCACTATAATTTGTATGCTATTTAGAGATTAATTCAGATGACGAGCCCAATTATTGGTTTGGACCGAACAGATATCAAAATATTGGATATTCTTCAGAGAGATGGAAAGATATCGAACATTAAACTTGCCGAGGAGGTGAACCTATCTGCCACGGCGGCTTTGGCTCGGGTGCAAAAATTAACTAAGGAAGGTTTTATTTTAAATTATGAAGCGCGTTTAAATCCAAACATGCTGAATGCCCGTTTTGTGGTGTTTGTTGAAATTCTTTTGGATAAGACGACACCGAATGTTTTAGATGATTTTCGCCATGCGGTATTACAACACGATGAAATTGTGGAATGTCACATGACCAGTGGCGGTTTTGACTTTGTGGTGAAGATTCGCTGTGCCAGTATGGACGAATTTCGTAAAATATCAGGTCAAGTGTTATGGCAGTTGCCGGGTGTGAAAGAAACGCGCAGTTATCCAGTCATGGAAGTCATCAAAGAAAGTTCACGTATTCAGCTGAAATATAAACCGCAGTCGAAATGATTGAGTGTACGAAATGTAAATAAGGGGCTTAAAAGCCCCTTAATTTTTGCCATTCCAAGCGTTACATTAACGTTGAGCAGACTCTTCTTTCATTTCAGCCATTGCTTGTTTATAGAGTGCATCTGCTTTTTCAAAGCGTTGAACCATTTCAGCTTCAGGCGCTTTGCCCAACAAGCTTACAACCACAATACTGATCCAAGAGAAGATGAAGCCTGGGATGATTTCATATAAGCCAAGATGCCCCATAGTATTTTTCCACAGAATAACAGTCACGGCACCTACAAGAATACCTGCAATAGCACCATTCAAGGTCATGCGCTTCCAGAACAAAGACAAGATAATGAGTGGACCAAATGCTGCGCCAAAACCTGCCCATGCATAAGCCACAAGGCCTAGAACTTTACTGTCAGGGTTGCTTGCTAAACAAATTGCAAGAACTGCAACAGCAAGCACCATGAAACGACCCACCCAAACCAGCTCCTTTTGAGATGCCGTTTTGCGGATAAATGCTTTGTATAAATCTTCAGTCAATGTGGTAGAACATACCAGTAACTGACAGCTTAATGTACTCATTACTGCGGCTAAAATTGCGGCCAGAACAATACCTGCAACCCATGGATTGAATAAGATTTTAGTTAGTTCCATGAACACAGTTTCAGGGTTTTGAGAAACCACTGCGGCGAGTTCAGGGTGTTGTTGGAAGTACGCAATGGCAATAAAACCTGCTCCTACCGCACCACCTAGACATAAAATCATCCACGTCATACCAATACGACGTGCAGCTGGAATTGTTTTCACAGAATCTGCTGCCATGAAGCGGACAAGAATGTGTGGCTGACCGAAATAGCCTAAGCCCCAAGCTAAGGATGATAGAACGGCAACCGTACTCAACTCAGAGAAAATATGCATCGCTTGTGGACGAGCAGTTTCAAGTAAAATCGTGAATTCAGCTGCATTACCATCAATCGCAAGGTAAGTCATGATTGGGGTCAATAGTAACGCAAAAATCATTAAACCTGCTTGGAATGTGTCTGTCCAGCTAATTGCGAGGAAGCCACCAATACAAACATAACTGATAGTCGCGATCGCGCTAATCCAAAGTGCAGTGGTGTAATCCCAACCAAAGATACTTTCAAACAGGCGAGAGCCAGCAACCATACCTGAAGCACAGTAAATGGCGAAGAAAACTAAAATTACAACCGCAGAAATCATACGTAAGATACGTTTACGGTCTGCAAAACGACCAGTAAAGTAATCGGGTAGTGTAAGTGCATTATTCTGGATTTCAGTGTGCACACGTAAACGTCCTGCAACCAATAACCAGTTCAGCCAGGCACCAATAATCAGACCGACTGCAATCCATGCCTCAGATAAACCTGATAGATAAATTGCACCTGGTAAGCCCATGAGTAACCAACCACTCATGTCTGATGCACCAGCAGAAAGGGCAGTAACGACACTTCCTAAACTACGACCACCTAAGATGTAGTCATCAAAGTTGCTGGTAGATTTGTATGCATAGAGGCCAATAGCAACCATGGCAAAGATATAAACTAAAAACGTGACGAGGGTGGGGTTAATTTGACTCATAGGCATTCCTTGGCAAAAAATCCGAGATGGGAGATTTTTTAATCGCTTTGTTTGAGAGGGCGATTCAATCATGAAAATAAAATTACACTCTGTAACAGTTGTGAGATATTTTTGTGTATTTTATGTGAATATTAATTGTTTTTTAAAATTGTCTTATAACTTATTGAAAATATTTTATTTGTTTGTTGCTTAGTTTTAGTTTGTGCAAGTTGTACAAAAATTATATTTTTCATTTTATGAAATCATTGGCTTAATTATAATTTAAAGCTTATTTTAATTACGAGATGTTACAATTAATACATAAAGCAAACATTCAAATATAAAATATTTCATTTATGAAATATATTTACAGCAATGAAACATATCGAAAAGACTAGTATTTCATTATTGCACTAATTCTGTGCATCTAAGTGAGTACTAGGCAGTGACTACGGTTCAAGTCGATCAAACAAGAATAGAACGTGATTTATTGGGAGCGAAGGAAGTTCCAATGGATTGCTACTATGGCATTCATACTTTACGTGCTTTAGAAAACTTTCAAATTTCTAATCAGAAAGTAGGAACTCAACTTCATTTTATCCGTGCTTTGGCGCAAGTTAAAAAAGCCTCAGCGCAAAGCAACTGTAAATTTGGCAAAATCTCTCCCGAAATTGCTCAGGCCATTGATATTGCATGTGATCAATTAATCCAAACTCCTGAAAGCTGGACGCATGCTTTTCCTTTAGATGTTTATCAAGGTGGAGCAGGCACGTCGATTAATATGAATACCAACGAAGTGTTGGCCAATCTTGCATTGGAGCACTTATCACTTCCTAAAGGTAAATACGACGTTATTCATCCAAATGACCATGTAAATAAATCACAATCGACCAATGATGTGTACCCAACGGCGCTACGTTTAGCAACGTATTACAGTTTGGATGACTTATTTATACAGATCCAAAATTTAATTCATTCTTTGCAAGGCAAAGCAGTTGAGTTTCAATATGTCTTAAAGATGGGGCGTACCCAGTTGCAAGATGCTGTGCCGATGACTTTGGGGCAAGAGTTTCGTGCCTTTGCAACTTTATTAAAGGAAGACTTACGTTTAATTGAACGTACACGTGAGCTTTTATTAGAAGTGAACTTGGGTGCAACTGCAATTGGTACTGGGGTGAATACACCACAGGGTTATGCAGTTGAAGTGGTTCAGGCCTTGAAAGAGCTGACGGGTCTTAACTTAATTGGTGCGGAAGATTATGTTGAAGCAACCAGTGACTGTGGTGTGTTTATTATCTTATCGAGCACCTTAAAACGTTTGGCGGTGAAGCTCTCGAAAATCTGTAATGACTTACGCTTACTCAGTTCTGGTCCACGTACCGGTTTGGCTGAAATTCGTTTACCAGAACTACAGGCTGGTTCATCTATCATGCCTGCAAAAGTCAATCCTGTGATTCCTGAAGTGGTGAACCAAATCGCGTTTAAAGTAATTGGTAATGATTTAACTGTGACCATGGCGGCAGAAGCAGGTCAGTTACAGTTGAATGTAATGGAGCCTGTTATTTCGCAGAGTATTCATGAGTCAATTGAATTGCTTAGAAATGGTATTGCTGCATTAGACACTAAATGTATTCAAGGTATTCAAGCCAATGAACAAGTATGCTATGACGCAGTTATGCGTAGTGTCGGCATTGTGACTTTACTTGATCCAATTTTAGGTCATGCGAAATGTGACGAAATTGGGAAACAGTGTATTGCTGAAAATAAAACCATTCAACAGGTGGTATTGGAGCAAGAGCTACTGACACAAGACCAGTTGGATCAAATCTTCTCATTTGAAAACTTGGTGACTGAGGTGACGCCTACAGTCGTTCCTTTGGCACAAGTCAGTTAAACATTTATAGCCTTAGAAATGTATAAAAGCAGCCAATCGGTTGCTTTTATACATTTAAGCTAAGACTGGCTAACAATCTAGTCTGGTTAGAACTACAATATGCAAAGAGAAAGATGATTAGATTGATATGCTCACTAAACTAACCAATTTGTTGAAACGAAAGAAAGATGCACCAGAACAACTGTTTTTGCAGCAGCATCAGATTGAATATGATGAACAGAATGGATTTATTATTGAGGGTGTTGTGATCAATGATATACATGCTGAACGCTTAGCGTATTTCTCAAATCGTCGAATCAGTCAGTTTGATGACCTCAATGCACTTTTTTATAGTGCGATGTTGATGAATGAAAAAATTGATTTGGAAATAGCCAGTGGGCGCTTTGTTGCTCGCTTGGGTAATAATCTTGAAAACTTAACCGAGTTAAAGCACATCATTAAACTCCTGAGCGACTATTATTATCAGTTTATTCGCGATAAAAAATAGAGCATTTAAATGACATAAAATTGAGTGGTGAAAGGGGCTTGGCTGCGTGTAAGAGGGTGTTTTGTAGCGAAAAATAACGTGCTGCTTTAGGACATCGTGCTAGTATATGACGCATGTTTTTAGGTGCTTAAGCAATGCCCATGTTCCAAGAAGAAATCTCCCAACTGAATGTGCAACAACTAAAAGCGGGCGAAAAAAGATGGCTCGGAAATCTGCTCGGCTCATCTGTTGCGCTATTTATTCAAACGCTCAGTACACAGAATAAAAAACTTTTTGTGGTTGTTGCAAAAAATAACCAACATTTGGCGCAACTCGAAAGTGAGTTTGAGTTTTACGGCATCCGACCGACGATTTTTCCTGATTGGGAAATTCTGCCTTATGACCGGTTATCTCCTCATCAAGATATCGTGTCTGAGCGTCTCGCGATTTTATCCAATATGCCACAAACGGGTGTCTTATTGATTTCGGCTTCGACCTTGGCACAACGTGTGGCACCGACTTCGTGGGTTTTAGGTGAGCATTTTGATATCCGGGTCGGTCAAAAGTTTGAATTGGAACAGCAAAAGAAACGTTTGATTCAAGCAGGCTATCATTTGGTCGACACAGTATACGACCATGGTGAATTTGCAGTTCGCGGTAGCATTATGGATATCTATGCTTCAGGTCAAGCGGCGCCAATTCGCATAGATTTATTTGATGATGAAATTGAAACTCTTAAATTTTTTGATCCGGAAACACAGCGCACCACGGAAAACTTAAAACAATTCTCTGTCTTACCTGCGAAAGAGTTTCCGCTGAAAGAAGCGCGTAGTGTATTCCGTGATCGTTATGCGGAGATGTTTCCAACGGCGAACCCTAAGAAGAACCCAATTTATCAGGATGTGCTAGAAGGGATTGCATCACCAGGGATTGAGTTCTATTTCCCACTTTTTTTTAGTGCGGAGCAGATGCAAGCTCAAAGTACACTACTTTCATACTTACCTAGTCATTCTATTGTCATTACAGATAAACAGGTTGATGATGGTTTAGATAGTTTTTGGAAAGAGGTTGATCGTCGCTATCAGGACCGTAGACACAATATTGATCAGCCCATTTTGCCACCTGAACAACTTTTTATTTCAACCAATCAAATTTTAGAACAGCTCAATACCTTTCCACGCATTATTGCCTCAGGCGATATTTTCGACTTAAAAGCGGGGGTGGTGAATTTAAAGACTGAACTTCCACCTCGTTTACCCGTCGACCCAAAAAGTGAAAAACCTTTTCATGCGGTGAAACAGTATATTGATACAGCAAATCATCCCGTATTACTGGTTGCTGAAAGCGCGGGGCGTCGTGAAACTTTAAAAGATGCATTGCGCGCAACATTGGGAGAAATTCCTAATGTCGAAAATTTTGCTGAGTTTCAAAAGTCTTTACATGCTATTGCCATTACCAATGCACCATTAGAACGTGGTTTGGTCTTAAAAAATACGCTGAGTGTTATCTCAGAAAACCAGTTGTATGAACACCGTGTGGTGCAACGTCGGCGTAAGCGCCAACAAGAGGTTTCTGAAGAGTTTCTCATTCGCAGTTTGACTGAGTTGAGCATGGGTGCGCCAGTTGTACATATTGACTATGGTGTAGGACGTTATGCAGGTTTAGTCACTTTAAGTATTGATGATCAGGACTATGAGTTCTTGCAGCTTGACTATGCCGATGCTGCCAAAGTTTATGTTCCTGTGACTAATCTGCATTTGATTAGTCGCTATAGTGGTGGTGACCCAGACTTGGCACCCTTACATAAGTTGGGTACAGATGCTTGGAGCAAAGCGAAGCGTAAAGCACTCGAGCAAATTCATGATGTGGCGGCAGAATTGTTACACATTCAAGCACGTCGTCAAGCCAAACCTGGTTTTGGCTTTGAGCTTGATCATGGCCAATATATGCAGTTTTCCAGTGGCTTTGCCTATGAAGAAACGCTAGATCAGGCTAATGCGATTGAGGTGACTTTATATGACATGCAACAGGCGAAACCAATGGATCGTTTGGTCTGTGGTGATGTGGGCTTTGGTAAAACTGAAGTGGCAATGCGGGCTGCTTTTTTAGCGGTACAAAACAATAAGCAAGTTGCGGTTTTGGTTCCAACAACTTTGTTAGCTCAACAGCATTATGAGTCGTTTAAAGACCGTTTTGCGGATTGGCCTATTCGTATAGAAGTTTTATCTCGTTTTGGTAGCAGTAAGAGCCATACTAAAACGATCGAAGATCTGGCAGAAGGCAAAGTCGATATTGTGATTGGTACGCATAAAATCTTGCAAGAAAGCGTCCAGTTTAAAGATTTAGGTCTTATGATTGTGGATGAAGAGCATCGGTTTGGGGTGCGTGATAAAGAACGGATCAAGGCGATGCGTGCCGATGTGGATATGTTAACCCTTACCGCAACACCAATTCCGCGTACTTTAAACATGGCATTTAGTGGTATGCGAGATCTTTCAATTATTGCAACGCCACCTGCACGACGTTTAGCGGTCAAAACCTTTGTACAAGAGCATACGGGTGATGCCGTCAAAGAAGCTATCTTGCGTGAATTACTGCGTGGTGGGCAGGTTTACTTCTTGCACAATGAAGTAGAAACCATTGAGCGCGCGGCTGAAAGTCTCCGAGAGTTGGTGCCTGAAGCACGTGTTGCTGTTGCACATGGGCAAATGCGCGAACGCGAGTTAGAGCAAGTCATGCAGCAGTTCTATCATAAAGAATATAATGTATTGGTTTGCTCAACCATTATTGAAACAGGGATTGATGTCCCAAATGCCAATACTATCTTGATTGAACGTGCTGATAAATTGGGGCTTGCGCAGTTGCATCAACTTCGTGGACGTGTTGGGCGTTCGCACCACCAAGCCTATGCATATTTACTGGTACCATCCATTAAAGGATTGAAAGGCGATGCTGAAAAGCGTTTAGATGCTATTCAGCGGGCCTCAACCCTTGGAGCAGGTTTCATGTTGGCGACGGAAGATTTAGAAATTCGTGGGGCTGGTGAGTTACTCGGTGAGCAACAAAGTGGATCAATGCAAGCCATTGGTTATAGCTTGTATATGGAAATGCTTGAGAAGGCGACTAAAGCTATTCAAAAAGGGAAAACGCCAAATTTCGATGCGCCACTATCACTGACCGCAGAAATCAATTTACATATGCCAGCCTTGATTCCAGATGAATATTTAGGAGATGTGCATCAGCGTTTATTGTTTTATAAGCGGATTAGTAATACAGATCGTCAGGAAAAGCTTGATAATATTCGCATGGAGCTCATTGATCGTTTTGGTATACCGCCACAGCCTGTGAAGCAACTCTTTGCTGTTCATCAGATTCGCCTAAAAGCTGAAACATTAGGGATCACGAAAGTCGATATTTCGGGCAATGGAGGAGCTATTGAATTCTCACCTGATACACCTGTACAGGCCATCAGTATTATTCAAATGATGCAAAAACACCCGACCTTTTTTAGAATGGAGGGCGGTCAGCGCTTAAAGGTTATGGTGATGTTGGAAGAGTATGAAAAGCGAATTCAGTTTATCAATGACTTATTAGCAAATTTACTTAAAGAATTGCATTAATTAGTAGCTCTAATTTGCTGTTATTTCATACAGATATCAGGTATTTCGTAGGTGTTTGCACAACAAAAAGAAATACTTGATTTTTTGATGAAATTTATTAAAGTGATAAATGTGATGTAGTTCAAAGTAAAACGTATTTTATTTGTATTGAAACACATTGCTTATAATATTCACCTCCGATTGGATGTGATAGTATTAGCCATTATTCTAATTTGCATCATTTATAAAGATATGTTTAGTTTGCATCCACAACTTGCTCAAGATACGTTTTTTGTAGGCGACTTTCCACTTTCAACATGTCGCTTAATGAATGATATGCAATTTCCGTGGCTAATTTTAATTCCACGCGTGCCAGGTATCACTGAGTTATATGAACTCAGCCAAGCCGACCAAGAACAGTTTTTACGTGAGTCAAGTTGGTTGTCAAGCCAATTAGCTCGCGTATTTCGAGCTGATAAAATGAATGTTGCTGCTTTGGGTAACATGGTACCACAGCTTCATTTCCACCATGTGGTTCGTTATCAAAACGATGTTGCATGGCCAAAACCAGTTTGGGGTACTCTAGCTGTTCCTTATAGCAATGAAGTCCTTGCACATATGCGCCAGACTTTAATGCTTGCATTACGTGGACAAGGTGATATGCCGTTTGATTGGCGTATGGACTAATTCACGTGGAAATCAAATCAGGGATGATTTGATCGTGCGCATCATGGGGAACAATCAGTGCCATTAGACGATTGGATATCTAAAGAACCCAAACAATTTGAATACTTCCATCGAGTGATGGGATATAGCATGTTGTCGCTATTGACTATCGTTTATCACTACACGATGGCGGATACGCATTATCAAATTTATGTCCCATTATTGTTATTGGTTGTATTGTTGTTTACACCACCATTTTCACGGTGGTTAGGCTATCGCTTTGACACTGATGTACGACGTAGTGTGATGTTTGTGATTGATATTGTTGTCACTTCAATTATTTTGGCAGCAATTCATCTGAATATCGTACTCACTTTTTTGTCTATTTTTGCATTGCTTTATACCGCCATTAGCAACAAAGTTTCATTTCTCATGATTTCTTTGGCGAGTCTGATTGGTGTTGTTGTTTTTTATTTATCTCTGATCTTTATCTTTGGTTTTGGTGAATATTTTGAAGCGACCAGTACCGAGCTGACCGTATTGGGTTTTTTGTGTCTGATTACTTATTTTGGTGTGGGTAGTTATTATCAGCGCAACCAAATGCAGGATATATATCGCCGCAAGAATCATTATTACGATCAAATGAATCGCTACATGGAATTTGCGAATCAGTTGAGCCGCTATGCTCCAGTGCAACTGTGGCAGTCAATTATGAAAGGTGAGTCTGAAGCGAAAATTGAATATAAACGTAAAAAACTCACGGTTTTCTTTTCAGATATTCAAGGTTTTACAGAGTTGTCTGAAAGCTTAATTCCCGATGATTTGGCATTCCTGCTTAATGACTATTTAAGACACATGACCGAGATTGCGAAGCAATACGAGGGTACTGTTGATAAATTCATGGGGGATGCCATTTTAGTCTTTTTTGGTGATCCGAATTCTGAGGGTGTAGAGCGGGATGCGCAGAATTGCTTAGAAATGGCAATGGCAATGCGCCAGCAAATGAAAATTTTGCGTGAGCGTTGGGTGAAAATGGGCTATCCGCCTTTGCACATTCGTATGGGTATTTCTACGGGTTATTGTCACGTTGGAAACTATGGTGCATCACATCGGATGGCTTATACCATTGTTGGGCGTGATGCAAACCTTGCAGCGCGTTTACAGAGTGCAGCTCAAGTGGATGAAATCTTAATTTCAGATGATACGCATAATTTAGTAAAAAATGACTATCTTTGTGCACCGAAAGCACCAATTTTCCTTAAAGGGATAAAAGGGGCTGTGAAGACTTGGCAAGTCGTTGAAAAATATACATCTCAGAAATCAGACTACCAACGCTGGTTTGATTATGAATATAAAGGGTTTCATTTACTGCTGAATTTGGATGAGGTGCAGAATTTTGAATACCCGCAGTTGATTCAAGTTTTAGAAAAAATGATTCAACGTATTCAAACGCAGCAAAAAATGACGAATTCTCAAGGTATTGTGAAATTAAATCTTGAAGATGAGGTCGTTGAAACCGTTAAAAGAAACGAATATCATTAATGATGGTATGCTTGTAAAAACAAGAGGCATTAAAAAAGCCACTACAAATGAGTGGCTTTTTTAATGCTTGAAAAATCAGTGATTTTCAGACGCATGGTTAATGGTGTATTTCGGGATTTCAACTTCTAAGTCTTCATCTACTAACTTCACTTGGCAAGATAAGCGAGAATCAGGCTCTAAGCCCCAAGCACGATCTAGTAAATCAGCTTCAATATCATTCATTTCTTCTAAGCTGTCAAAACCTTTTCGCACCACCACATGACACGTTGTACATGCAGCAGACATATCACATGCATGTTCAATTTTGATTCCATTTTTGAGTAAGCTTTCACAAAGATTTGCATTTTGCTCGACTTCAAACTCAGCACCTTCTGGGCAGATTTGCGCATGTGGAAGAACTTTAATACGTGGCATAGTCTTTACCTATAAATTAGTTTGAGTTTGACCAGTCGTCGAGTTTTGTGCCTTTCAGCGCAGCATCGATATGCTGATTCATGCGTGCTGCTGCAAAAGCATCACTGTGTATTTTAAGCTGTTCAACAGCAGATTCAATGGCCTTGATTTCTGTTGTTTCAAGCGTTGCCTCTAGTGAAATTTTGGCTGCATTTAATGCAACTTGCTGCTCACTTGTGAGTAGGTGTGCATCTACTTTTAGTGCTTGTTCTAAAGCTTCAAGTTCACGTTTGGCTTCGACTTTGGTTTCTTGTAAGTGGCGAAGATTTTTATCTTCTTCAGCAAACTTGTAACCATCAAGCAGTAAGCGTTCCATATCGCTATCAGCCAAACCATAAGATGGTTTGATGTCGATTTGCGCATGTACGCCAGAGGTTGTTTCTTTAGCTGAAACCGTCAGTAAGCCATCGGCATCTACTTGGAAAGTCACTTCAATACGTGCTTGACCTGCAGTCATAGGTGGAATACCACGAAGAACGAAGCGACCTAAGCTGCGACAATGTTCAACCAAATCACGTTCGCCTTGAACCACGTGGATCAGCATCGCAGTCTGACCATCTTGGTAAGTCGTGAACTCTTGACGACGTGCAACGGGAATGGCTGTATTGCGTGAAATAAGACGCTCAACCAAGCCCCCCATGGTTTCAAGACCGAGAGATAGTGGGGTGACATCAAGTAGTAATGCCCCATCTGCTGTATTGCCAATCAACTGGTTAGCAGTAATTGATGCACCAATTGCGACAACTTCATCTGGATTGATCGTACACAATGGTTCTTGAGCAAACACTTCACGAACAGCATTTTGTACAGCGTAAGAACGTGTTGAACCACCAACCAAGACTACGTTTTGAATGTCACTGAGTTCAAGCTTGGCATCGCGGAGCACGCGTTTGCACACGCTAATCGTCTTATCTAAAGCAACTTTGATAATGCTTTCAAATGTCGTACGATCAAGAGTCAGGCTATGCTCTAGCACCTGCAAATGCACGCTTTCGGCATTTGTTAAAGCTTCTTTGGCTTTACGCGCAGCAACCAAAACATGTGCATATTCAGTATCATCAAACTGCTCAATGTTGAGTTCTTTTTTCGCCCATTTTACGATTAAACGATCAAGATCATCACCACCTAATGCGGTATGGCCACCTGTTGCTAAGACCTCAAACACGCCTTGTGAAAAGCGTAGAATGGAAACGTCAAACGTACCGCCACCTAAGTCATAAATTACATAGTTATGATCATGTGCAAGATTGGTGTCTTGGTCGAGACCATACGCAACTGCAGCAGCGGTAGGCTCATTTAAAAGACGCAATACGTTTAAACCTGCAAGTTGTGCGGCATCACGTGTTGCTTGACGCTGAGCTTCATCGAAGTATGCAGGAACGGTAATCACTGCACCATTGACTTCATTTTTTAAGCTTGCTTCAGCACGATCTTTCAATTGCTTTAAAATTTCAGCGGACACTTCGACAGGGGTTTTGCGGCCCTGAGAGGTTTCAAAAGCGGGCATTTGATTATCTTCACCCACTAAAGTGTAGGGGTGTTGAAACTTAATGTCGGCTTTAGAACGGCCCATAAAACGTTTGACCGAAACAATGGTATTTTTAGGATCGGAAGTCAAAAAGGGTTTTGCTTCATCGCCATACTGAATTTGGTTTGTACCATAATGTGCGATCGAAGGGAGCAAGACACGACCTTGTTCGTCGTGTAAAACTTTGGCTTTGCCTGAAAGGACAGTGGCAACAAGAGAGTGAGTTGTACCTAAGTCGATACCAATGGCAATACGGTGTTCATGTGGCGCACTTGATTGTCCAGGTTCTGCAATTTGCAAGAGAGCCATGAGTTACATCCTTTGAGCGTCAAAAATTAAAAATAGGTTAAAATTCATCATCTAAATCAAAGTTATCGTCATCTTCAAAACGATCTTCAGCTTTATCTATATCATGCATGACTTTGACAAAGAAACGAAGTTTGCGGACATCATCACGTGCTTCGGCCCAATCTTCAGCTTCAAAATCAATTTTGAATTCACGAACTAAACCGTCAATCCATTGTTGAACGTCAATTTTGAGCGATTGTAATTCATCTGCTGAACGTGCTTCATCGAGTTGTTCGCGAATCTCTAATGCGGATTGAAGAAATTCAAAGTCGTTGATGGATTGATCAAGATGGTAGTCTTGTTTTTTTAAACCTAATAAATATCCTGCGCGGCTATCGACCTGAGATAAAACTTTAAATGCTTGATTGATCTCGCTTGATTTAATCAGGGCTTGATCTTTATCGAGAGCTTTATCTGGGTGATATTGTTGCTGCAACTTTAAAAACTCTGCTTTTAAGGCTGCTAAATCAATATCGAGTGCTACTGGGAGGTTAAACAACTCAAAATGATTCATAGAAAGGGGGTTCCGCGCTAAATTTGGAGTGCTTGCAAAAGCAAAAACACGCTATGTAAATGCAATTAAAACAGTGCAATACACACTGTTTTAATGTCTAAAAGGCAAACCTGTGGTTTGATTTATACAGTGAAAGATTCACCACAACCACATTCACCTTTTTTGTTTGGGTTATTAAACTCAAAGCCTTCGTTTAAACCGTTTTTCACATAGTCCATCTCCATACCATCGAGATAAACCAAGCTTTTTGGATCGACAAAAACCTTTACCCCAAACTGCTCAAAAGTGGTGTCATGTGCATCAATTGAATCAACAAATTCGAGCACATAAGCTAAACCAGAACAGCCTGAAGTTTTCACGCCAACGCGAATACCTTCACCCTTACCGCGATTTTTTAAATAATTGCTGATATGAGTTGCAGCATTTTCAGTTAAATGGATCATGAAAACTCCGTTAATCGTTCTTTAAAATGCAAAGCAATTAAGCTTTAGATTTTTTGCTGCGGTAGTCTTCAACCGCTGCTTTAATCGCGTCTTCAGCCAGTACAGAGCAGTGTACTTTTACTGGAGGAAGAGCAAGCTCAGTTGCGATATCAATATTTTTGATCGCTTGAGCTTCATCTAGGGTTTTACCTTTTAGCCATTCAGTCACTAAAGAGCTTGATGCAATAGCAGAACCACATCCATAAGTTTTGAAACGTGCTTCTTCAATCACACCGTTGTCATCCACTTGGATCTGTAAGCGCATTACGTCACCACATGCAGGTGCACCGACCATACCTGTACCAACGTTTTCCGCATTTTTATCTAATACACCAACATTACGAGGGTTTTCGTAATGATCAATTACTTTTTCGCTATAAGCCATGATGCGTCTCCAAACCTCGGGGTCAGCGTTAATATTTAATATGGGGTTAAAACTTGATTTTTCAATGAAGTCATCCAGTATGTGAATGACTTCAAAGGATAAAATTAGTGTTCAGCCCACTCAACTGTAGAAAGGTCGATACCTTCTTTGTACATGTCCCAAAGTGGAGAAAGTTCACGAAGTTTCTCAACCGCAGAGCGTGTTACTGTAAGTACGTGGTCAATGTCTGCTTCAGTGGTGTATTTACCAAAACTGAAACGAATTGAGCTGTGCGCAAGTTCGTCAGACAAGCCTAATGCACGTAATACATAAGAAGGTTCTAATGTTGCTGAAGTACATGCTGAACCAGAAGATACAGCAGCGTCTTTCAACGACATCATTAACGATTCACCCTCAACAAAGTTGAAACTGACATTTAAGTAGTTTGCAACGTTTTGTGTTGGATGGCCGTTTAAGAAAATTTGTTCTAAGTCTTGTAAGCCGTTCCAAAGCTTGTCACGAAGTACGCGAATGCGTGCTTGTTCAGAAGCTAAGTTCTTACCTGCAAGTTCAAATGCTTCACCCATACCAACGATTTGGTGTGTTGCAAGTGTACCAGAACGCATACCGCGTTCATGACCGCCACCATGCATTTGTGCTTTTAAGCGAACGCGTGGAGTACGACGTACATAGAGTGCGCCAATACCTTTAGGGCCATAAATTTTGTGAGCAGAGAAGCTCATTAGGTCTACTTTCATAGTTGAAAGGTCAATTTCAACTTTACCTGCGGCTTGAGCTGCATCGACATGGAAGAAGATCTTGTGTGCACGAGTGATTTCACCAATTGCTGCAACATCAGTCACAGTACCAATTTCGTTGTTCACCATCATTAGGGAAACAAGAATGGTATCTGGACGAATAGCTGCTTCAACCATTTCAGGGGTAATTAAACCCGTGTTTGGTAGTGGCTCAAGGTAAGTCATTTCAAAACCTTCAGACTCAAGCTCACGGCAAGTATCTAAAATAGCTTTGTGTTCAATTTTACTGGTAATAATGTGCTTGCCTTTAGACGCATAGAATTGTGCTACGCCTTTAAGTGCAAGGTTATCAGATTCAGTAGCACCAGAAGTCCAAACGATTTCGCGTGGATCTGCTTTGATCAAGTTCGCAACTTGTTCACGTGCATATTCTACTTTTTCTTCTGCCTGCCAACCGTAAGCATGCGAGCGAGATGCTGGGTTGCCAAATGTGCCGTCAAATGTCAGACATTCCATCATGCGTTCAGCGACTTGAGGGTCTACAGGAGTTGTTGCTGCATAATCAAGATAAATTGGACGTTTCATGTCAAATACCTGTTACCGATAAAAGGGCTGAATCTGAAGGTGCTGTGTTTTGGCGAATGGCAACTTTTTGGACGTTGTCACGTGCTACAAGGTCAGCAAGAGTGATTTTAGCGAGATAGTCGGCAATGTGATGGGAGAGTTCTTGCCATAAATCGTGAGTTAAGCACATTGCACCATTTTGGCAGTTGCCTTTATGGTCACAGCGAGTGGCATCAACTGTTTCGTTTACAGCTTCAATAACTGCTAATACTGTAATTTCATCAGCGCGACGAGCTAAATGGTAGCCACCATTGGCACCACGAATGCTAGAAACTAAACCGTGGCGCTTTAATTTCGCAAATAACTGCTCAAGATAAGCAACAGAGATAGTTTGACGAGCTGCAATTTCAGCAAGCGTGATCGTTTGTTCAGTTGGCTGCAAAGCTAAATCAAGTAGAGCAGTCACTGCGTAGCGTCCGCGAGTTGTTAAGCGCATGATTCGATACACATGATTAGACTAGATGTGCCGATTTTAAGAATCCTGACTAAAATAGTCAAGTTTTTTTAATAATGATTATGCGTATTTAATTTGCTTGAAATATTATGTAGTTATGCAAGCCAAATATTATATACCAATAAGCTAATCAAAAGTATAGAAAACAGTAAAAATGTGACATTTATACGTTTTTGGCGTTGCTCCATGCGACGAATACGGTTTTTGTATTGTTTCACTTCAACTTGTAGGGTGTTGATTTTAGAGCGTTGCTCATCAATTTTTTCTAAAAGTGGAGCAATACGTTTTTTTGATGCAACCACATTTTGTGGATCAGTTGGTTCAGTTAACCAATTTTTCCAGTCGGCTAAAACTTTAGGGGCACTAAAGTGTAAAATTAAATCTCGGAATTCATCTTTTAAGGTGATGTCACCATCAATACGCATAGTTTTAATACTACGACGGTTTCCAAAGACGAAAATTTTAATTAAATCCATCAATGTGGTGCGTACATCTAAGTCGACTGGTTTTTCAGGTGCTTTCGCGTCAAATAAAACACCTTGAGCGGTAAAGGTGATATAGAAGTCGAAATAAGGCAGGTAGCTATTTATTTTAATCGCAATATTTTGCTCAACAAACTTTTTTGAATGTAGAGCAACCACACGGTCATGTTTTAAAATAAGAGAAAAGATCGTCTCAAGAACAATCATTAGCATAGTGAGTAGCATATGTGTTTGATTGTGTTCTTTTTGAGAATCACTCATAAGTAGTAACCTAAATCCTGACCTGAAATGAGCATCCTGCTCGCAAAAACTTCAGACTTAAAATAAAAAATGTAATAAAGATGCTTTGTAGAACAGTTTTGCAAAACGATCAAGTCCAATATTTGCTAGTATAGTGCAATCTATAAGATTTTTTGGAAGTTTTTGCACATAAATCATGCAGGAGATGGTGCTAATGGAAAAAGCAGATAGAGCGTTGGATGATATTTTGCAAGAAGATGAAACATTAAAAAAAACAAAAACTAAGCATCATTTTCACCGTAAAAGTAGTTTAGATTTTAGAAAGTACACTAAGCAAATTTGGTTGGCTGGTTTAGGTGCTTTCTCACGTGCGGAAGAGGAAGGCAATAAATTGTTTGACTCACTCGTCCAAGTAGGCGAGGAGCTAGAATCAAAAACAACTGAAATTGCAGATCAAACAGTTGAAAAAGTATCTGAAAAGGCACGTGAATCGGTTACGGATACTAAAGATAAGGTTGAGAAAATCGTAGACCGGAGTGTAAATCATTCTTTGAACCGTATTGGTTTAGTTACGGTCAAAGATATCCAGTACTTGGAAAACTTAATTCTTCAGCTTAACGAAAAAATAGATGTTTTGATTGAAGAAAATAAGAAGTTAAACGAAAAAGTGAATAAAAAGTGATCTGGTTGTGCTTTTGTAGCAATTTCAAGGTTTTTTTGTGATTTATTTTCCAAAAAAGCCTATACAGAGTATTGCGTTTTCACCTAAAGCATTGCTATAAAGGCGTTACGGTAATTTATACTAAACTCTTGGACCTTAAATAAACGATATTAAGAGGACGCGATCCACATGAATAAATCAGAATTAATTGATGCAATTGCAGAAAAAGGGGGTTTGTCTAAGACTGATGCTGGTAAGGCCTTAGACGCTACAATTGCTTCAATCACTGAAGCGCTTAAGTCTGGTGATACAGTTACACTTGTTGGTTTTGGTACTTTCAATGTGAAAGAACGTGCTGCACGTACTGGCCGTAACCCACAAACTGGTGCTACTTTAGAAATTAAAGCAAGCAAAGTACCAAGCTTTAAAGCAGGAAAAGGTTTAAAAGATTCTGTTGCATAATCTTTTAAATAAATCCTAAACGCGCCATTTCGGCGCGTTTTTTATTAAACATTAGAAAATGTGACGATAACACATTCATTCATTGCTACTTTTCAGTTAAAATCTCGTGCAAATAAAATATTGGAATACTTATGGAATCTTTTCGTAAAGTTATTAAGGGTTGGTTGGGCAAAGCCTTACTCATTTTGTTTTTGACCCCTTTAGCACTTGTAGGTATTGAAGGATATTTTAGTAGCGGATCAAAAGACGCTGTAAAATCAGTCAATGGTCAAGATATTTCTGAAAAGGAACTAGAAACACTAACAGCGTCTTTTAAAGAACAGTTCTTGGCTTATGCTAATGGTGATGAAACTTTATTGAATCAAAGCTTTATCAAAGATAAAGCAATGGATCAACTGATCTCTAATACCTTGTTGTTGCAACAGGCGGAAAAGCTAGGCATTTCACTTAGTGATACTCAAATTGAACAGATGATCGCTCAGCAACCAAGTTTTCAAGAAAATGGAAAATTTTCTGAAACACGGTATTCTAGCTATTTACAATCTGTTGGAATGAGTAGTGATGCTTTGGTTGCAAATCTGCGCCAAGATCATGCATTAAAAATGATGCGTTCTACTTTTGCTGATTATGCTTTGGTGAGTAAATTAGATATTCAGCAGATTGCGAATTTGCAAACAGAACAGCGTACCGTACAGTTTGCCAATGTAAATCTTGATGAATACAAAAAGAACATCAGTGTTTCAGCTCAAGAAATTGCTAACTACTACAAGCAACATCCATCAGCATTTAAACAAGTAGCAAGTGTAGATGTAGACTATGTGTTGTTAACACCTGCAAATGTTCCTGCTACGACATCACCAGTCACTGATACTGAGTTACAACAAGCTTATACTCAGTTTATTGAAGCACAGAAGCAAAATGTTGCACCTTTGGTGAAACATATCTTAATTACTGTAGATACGCGTACAGATGCTGAAGCGAAGAAGCATGCAGAAGAAGTTGTTGCAAAAATTAAAGCAGGTACAAGCTTTGCAGCCGCAGCGGCTCAATACTCTGAAGATACGGCATCTAAGTCTAATGGTGGCGTACTGGCAGTCTATAACAAAGGTACATTTGGTGATGCTTTTGATCAAGCTGTAACATCACTTAAATCCGGTCAAGTGTCTGCACCTGTTAAAACTGAATTTGGTTATCATGTCATTGAAACTGATGCACCTGCTGTGAAGTTGCCATCTTTTGAAACCGAAAAAGCACGACTTACTGCTGAAGTTCAAAAAAGTAAAACAGCCAATGCGTTTTCAGACACTGTAAATAGTTTAAATGAGCAAGTTGTAGATTCTGATGCTTTGGATGTGGTTTCACAAGAAGTGAAAGGCGTACAAGTTCAAACTGTCAAAGGTATGACGCTTTCTACACAGCATCCTGTATTAAGCAATGCAGCAGTAAAAGTGAAACTGTTTAACGATGACGTTAAAAACGGTGACCGTAACGCGACCAGTAGTATTCAACTTACAAATGGTGATGTTGTCTGGGTCAAAGTACGTGATTACCATGCGGCAGGTGTGCAAACGCTTCAAGAAGCAACTCCACGCGTGAAAGCAAAATTAGTTCAACAAAAAGCGTATGAAGCGGCGAAAGCGAAGATTGCGCAAAGTTTAAAAGACTTTAAAACTCAACCAGCGGCATCAGTTGTTGCGAAGAGTGGTTTAACGTTTACTGCGCCACAAGTGTTTATTCGTTCGCAAGGTCTTCCTCGTGTAGTTGAGCGTGCGGCATTTAGCCAAGCGACGCCAAAAGCTGGGCAATGGTCTGTAACAACAGCATTATTGCCGACTGAAATGGTCGTAGTCGCAGTATCAAATGTAAACAAGACGACGTCTAATGCGTTGACGGATGAACAGTTGGCAGAGCTTTCTAAGCTATATCAACAGCTTCGCGGTCAGCAAGAGTCAGAAGATTATGTGCAATACTTAAAAGCACATGCAAAGATTAAATAATCATATCGAATAAAAAAACCTGCATTCGTGCAGGTTTTTTTATATCTAAAGGGAAGTAATTCGCCTTAGGGAGAAGTACGCTTAAGCACGGATTTTGAGCTCATAGCCTGAATATTTACGTATGTTAATTACGCCAGTATCCAAAATTAGGTACTGACCTTTGATGCCTTGCAATTTGCCACGAATGACTGGAGTTTTATCTAGGTTGTGAGATTTGATTTTCTCTGGATATTGCTCAACTGGATAAACAAATTCACGTGGTAATTCGGTTTCCAAAATTTCGACCGTTTCATTGAACTCAAGATTCTGACTAAATTCATCTCGAATGGTTTGGATTTTAGGTGAAAACTCTTCGAGCAATTGTTCACGGACTTCAATCAAGTTTAATGGGTCAGCTTCACCCTTGAGTAATTTACGCCAATCGGTTTTGTCTGCAACCTGCGTTCCAAACATGATTTCGAGCTGACCTGAAAGGCGACGTGAGCCTACTTTCATAATGGGTAGTGCTTGAGTGGCTCCTTGATCAAGCCAACGGGTTGGCATTTGGCTAATCCGGGTAATACCAACTTTTAGTGCGCTTGAGTTCGCCAAATAGACGATATGTGGTTGAAAACATACTTCATGGGCAAAGCTATCTTCGCGACAAGTCCCTAAATGATAATGGCAGGTTTCTGGCTTCATGATACACATGTCACAAGAGGCCTTAGTTTTGAAACACTTGAAGCAATGACCTTGTGAAAAAGATTTAGATGTTTTAGCACCGCACGAGACACAGAAGATTTTACCAGTCCATTCGATTTCGATTTCTTGACCTAAGTTAAAAGGAAGGTCAACTTCTGAACGATCTAAAATAAATTTATATTCAACATTTGCCTTGTGTGTATGTTGATCAGTTACACTAAGGTCCTTAAGACCTGCATGCATTTTATGGCAAATGCCTTGAAGTTCCATACAGAATTACTCACTTAATATTAAGGATGCGGTTATGGCTGAACTGAACGTCATTACTTCTATGCTAGACGATTTATCTCAAGAACAGCCTATTTCAACTGCATTATGCATTGGGCAAAATCTTAGCCCAGATCATCATCAATCTATTCAATGGCAATATTTTAGCGTATCTGATTTTTTAAGTCTGCCTTTTACACAGCGCTATGACTTGGGTTTCGTGCTTTTGGATACAATTGAAATGCAAAATGTGAATGAGCAACAAAAATCACAAGTATTGGTGCGTTTAAGAGATTTGATGGCAAAGCGGATTGTGGTGGTCAGTCAGTTACAAGATGAGCAACTGTTACGTGCTTTGGGCTTTACTCAACTCATAGATAAAACAACTCACGAACAAGACTTTGCATTATGGCAGTTTAATATTTTAACTTATAAGCATGTGCCAGATTGGTTTAATTCAAAATTTTGGGCGAACCCTGAAAACTGGAACAAATTTCGTTGGTAGTAGGACGTATATGACTTGAGTCATAGCAAAAATTAACAATTTATCCGTGTAGGCTCCATTTAAACATCGTATGCTGTTTTAAAACTTACAAAGGATAAAACGATGACGAACCTTAATAATATTATAGAAATCTTGGCTAAGCAGGCTATGGGAGGGCAGCAACAGTCAAACCAACAAGGCGGTTTGGGTGGAATTTTGGGCTCTGTATTGGGACAACTTGGAACAAATACATCAGGGCAATCATCACAGGGTGGTTTGGGTGATATTTTAGGTTCGGTGTTGGGTGGTTTAACTGGTGCGCAGTCACAACAAACGTCAAATGCTCAGAACTCTGGGTTTTCAGGTGGTGGAAAAAGTTTATTGATCGCTGTATTGCCTTTGATTTTGGGGTGGATTCAACAGCAAGGTGGTTTACAAGCGGCTTTAGATAAGCTCAAAGGGCAAGGCTTAAGCAGTCAAGTGGATGATTGGGTATCGACTGGCTCAGGAGAAAATGCCAGCGTAAATCCAGAACAGGTACAGAACCTGTTTAATGATGCTGATGTAGAACAGGTTGCACAACAAGTCAATGCGCCTAAACAAGATGTATATAGTGCTATTTCACAAGTTTTACCGCAGATCATTGATTCTTTAACCCCTCAGGCAGGACAAACCAACCCTCAAGAAGCCAATGCAGATATCCAACAGGTATTGAATTTAGTTTCGGGTTTCTTGAAACGTTAAGCTTTACATGAACAATAACTCTGCATTGAATACCAGTCAGCTAAGAAGTTGACTGGTATTTTTGATTTTTAAATTCATCCAGGTGTCTGGTGCTTAAAAACATGATTCACAACTGTTTGTCTAAAGGTGATGTTAATTCCCTTAATAAATTTTGTAGTCGCTGACACAGTAAACTAGGGTGTGCGAATGACAAGCCTGCTTTATTGCATTTAGCAAATAAGAAAAACTGCGTAAGGAATAAAATGGGTTTTGAAGATTTGATTTAAAATAGTAAGGCTCTACCGTTGTGAATAGTCAAAAACTAAGAAAATGAGGTCATTTCTAGATTGATCAGTATGAATTCTAATGCAGCAATAACCTTTTCTAGATTCAAACTTTTCAGATAAAAAAACACGCCGAAGCGTGTTTTTTTAATTTTTTGGACTGCTTAACTTAGAAGTCGTAACGCATACCGAGAGAAAGTCCAAGGCTATTTTCACCTGCGACACCACTTACGCTGTTTGTGCGACCTTCTTTCCATGGTGTTAAGTTTGACTTATCATCATTGATTACAGTTGCTAAGTTGCCGTAGACACGTACTGCTTTGTCTAGACGGTGCTCAAGGCCAACAGCGAGTAATGTTGAGTTTGCATCATCAGCATCAACATCACGGTAGAACACTTCGCCACGGACTAAAGTTTTTGGTGCAAATTTATATTCACCAGCTACACCGAATACTTGCGTGTCAGGGTTTGCATCAGAGTTGTCATGTTGAAGAAATTGGTACATACCACCTAAGTTAAAATCAGGTGTGATTTTATATGCGCCAGCAATACGGAAACCATCACGTTCGCCACTTGTTGCTTCTTCTTCATAGTGTTCGTATGCAGCAGCGAAGTCTACGTTGCCTTCTTTATAAGTTAAAGCTAAGTCGTATGCTTTATCTTTGTCTTTAGAGCCATTTTTTGTAGCATCTGGGCTATTCGCTTCGTGAAGTGAAAGAGCACCTAATACATTAAAACCATTGCCAAATTTAGGTGACTTATATTCGATGGTATTTGCATTACGCTCATCAAACTTCAAGTTGCCTACACGTGTTACGTTTCGTACATCACCAACCATGTCGCCGAAGAAGTTAACTGGACCACGTGCTGCTTTGAATGGGCTGTCAAATCGACCTACACGTGCTTGACCGAAGTTACCTTTTAAGCCAACGAAAGTATCACGTGTTGCAAATTCAAGATCACTATTTGCTGAACCGCTCGCAAAGTTAATTTCTTGTTCAATTTGACCGAATACAGTCATGCCGTTTTCAAGTTCTTGCTCAGCTTTGAAACCTAGACGTGAAGAGTTTGAAGAAATACCAACTTCGTTGTAGTCAGCACCATCATCAAGATAGTCTAAAGAAACATGCGCACGGCCATAAATTTTTACGTCAGCAGCCATTGTTAAAGCTGGTGTAAGTAATGTTGCCCCAACTGCTAATGCGCAAAGTGTTTTTTTCATGTGTAGCTCCAAGAAAGACTTTTTGTTGATTCGTCTATAAAAGGTTATTCAGTCGTCTTTTTATCCATCAGACTTCTGTCTCTTGGCGCTCATTATTGATTACAAATAAGTCATTAATATTAAAGAAATATTACAAAAATATTAAACAACTTAAAGTCAAAGGCATTTCGGCGATAAATTGTTAAAGTGTGGTTTTGAGTTTTATGTGGTTGATATTAATTATTTTTAGATATCAAAAAAGGAGCCGAAGCTCCTTGATTTGATCTGAAAAATTACAAAGCGGCTCGAATTTTTTCTGCTTGCGCTTTGATTTTTTCTTGATCACCCATTTGTAGGGCGTGCTTACCGAGCTCATGTACAGAACTTGGGATAAGGTGGAAGTGTACATGCGGAACGGTTTGTCCAGCCGCAGGGCCAGATAATTGCATAAGAACAATACCTTTTGCATCTAAACCAACTTCTATGGCTTTTGCAACTTTTTGCACAACTTGAATGGTGTAGGCTGCGGCATCGGCAGGCAGATCAAGCAGTGTCACAGCAGGTGTTTTGGGGATCACTAAGGTGTGACCATCTGCTTGAGGCATAATATCCATAAAAGCAAGAACTTGGTCATCTTCATATACTTTAATGGCTGGAAGTTCACCACGTAAAATTCGTGCAAAAATGTTTTGCTCATCGTAAGCCATGTTTATTCCTTAAATTTTACTTAAACTGAATTTACTTACAGTTTAATTCTTTTTGACGCTCTTTGATGGCATCAAGGCGTTGTTGCTCTTTTTCAGAGAACTTTGGTTTGGTAGTGTAGCAATTGTCATTGCCAAATTTTGCTTTCGCCTCAGGATCTTTAAAGCAGAATCCTTTAGATGCATAAATGACATCATGATCATCTTTTAATTTTTGACACTCTTGCTCAGGCGATGCTGCAAAACTTTGCGCCCCGATGAATGTTGCAAGACTGGCAAAAACCGCTACAGTCAACTTTTTCATGAGAATTTCCTCAGTTTGTAACATTGTATGTAGTCACATTACTACTTTATAAGGGTTGGTTTTGTTTATTCAATGGTGAGTTCTTACTCAATTGTAATTTTACTCCATGTTTCGTACATTTTTATGGCAGAAGAAAAGTCACTGTCTGCTTCAGATAAATCGCTGGCTGCCTGAATCAAGCTTTGTGCTAGTCCAATTATTGGCGCAGATAGTTTGGCTTCACGAACTAAGTCAACGGCAATACCTGTATCTTTGGCCAATAAAGGCAGTGCAAAAGTTAGAGGAAAACTACGGTTTAGGATTCGTTGTGGTAAAACTGTTTCGGTCACACCACTTTTACCACTCGATGCATTAATACAGTCCAAGGCTTCATTTAAGTTGACCCCATGGGCTTTTAAGGTGGTGAAACCTTCTGCAACGGAACATAGATTGACTGCCAAAAGCATATTGTTTACAGCTTTGACTGCAAAACCTGCACCAGATTCGCCTACATGTTTAATCAGTTTACCAAATGCCTGTATGGCAGGTAGTGCACGCTCAAATGCTGTAGCCTCACCGCCAATCATGACAGTAAGGGTTGCATTATCTGCCCCAATGGTTTGTCCGCTGACTGGTGCATCTAAAAAATCTACACCTTGTAGTTTGAGTTGTTCAGCTACTTTTTTTGCAGAAGACGGCACACCGCTGGTGCAATCGACCCAAATGCTACCAGATTTAAGCTGTACTTGATCAAGTAATTCTTCAATGTCTTGGCTGGTAGGAAGGCATGAGAAAACTACATCGGCTTGTACTGCTTTTGCAAGGTCTACAGCTTGAGTGCCATAAGCTTCAGCATGTTGCTTTGCTTTCTCAAAATTGCGATTCCATACCCAAACTTGTTCAAAGTGTTTGGGTAAGTGTGATGCCATGCGATACCCCATCGCGCCTAGACCGATAAATGCAACTGACTGAATCATGTCAAACCTTAGTATTTAAATATTAGTTGAACGTTCACTTAACCACTGAGCCAGTTTTGGCCAAAATTCATCGGCACTACGTTGACTTGACATCAGTCCTAAATGTCCACCTGGGATGAGAGTAAACGTGACATCAGTACTACTTGTCAATTGGGTGAGTGGTTTAGCGGCTTCTGTAGTAACTAATTGGTCTGTTGTGCCTGCGGCAACAAGCAATGAGCACTGTATATTTTTTAAAGCTATGCTTTTCTTATTTAATGTGATTACTCCTGTTTTGAGTGGATTCCGTAGCCAAACATTAAACAACATGTCTTGGTTGATGCCACCAGGATAATCAATCATACGGTTAAGAAAACTACCAATAGTGGCGTGTTCATATAAAGCTTCGTTGTCGTCCAAATTGAGTAACAAGTTTTTGTGGCTTTGAAACCAGCCTATAGGGTCAACCATTTTAAAACCAATCGTATTTAAAACACCTGGGGTGTGAAGTAGACGCTTCGGTATTTTGCCCTGATAAATTTGCTGTTGTAATGTTTTGCTTTTCGAAATGATTCGATTGAGATATGCAAAGAACTGTCCATTTCGCCCAGATTTATAGCTGTCAATTGGGCTACCCAATACCATTAAATTTTTCACGAAATTGGGCTGATGTAGAGCAGTATATAAGCTCACAAATATACCTGCCATACTCCAGCCGTGTAGTGAAATTTGATCACTTTGACTATGTTTTAAAATGCTTTGAATGCATAGCGGGATGTAATGATCAATAAAGGTTAAAAAATTAAAATGACGATTACGGAAACTTAATTTGCCCCAGTCAATTACATACACAGCAAAACCCTGCTGTTTGAAATACTTAACCAAAGAACGATAGGGGTAAAGGTCATAAATGGACATATTGATGGCGAGAGGAACCACGAAAACCAGAGGTTCTTTGTACTTGCGAACTTCTGGGGCGTAATAGCGAATTTGAGTCAGGTCAAATGTTTCAATCACTTCATAGGGCGTATTTTGTGACAGAACGAGTGACTTCCCTTTAAAAATGCGCGTGGACAGATTATTTATTTTAGTTTTTAAGTTCTGCATAGGGTTGATATCTCAAATAAGTAGAAAGTTTGATCGAAGTCTAATCAATATTTGCGTATTTTACCTTGACCTTAAATAGCCTAGACGCTCAAAATGTTGGCAATTCTTTATAAAGGCAGTCTTTGGACTGAAACACAGAGAAATGAGCCAATACGACAACATCGAATACCAATTAGACACTTTAGCGATTCGTACCGGTCACACACGTACTTTTGAAGGGGAACATAGTGAGCCAATTTTCCTAACATCTTCTTTCGTTTGTGAAAATGCGGCAGATGCAGCAGCTAAATTTTCAGGACAAATTGAGGGGAATACATACTCACGTTATACCAACCCAACGGTACAAGCATTTGAAAAGCGTTTAGCTATATTAGATGGTGCTGAGCGCGCAGTAGCAACCAGTTCGGGTATGGCAGCAGTACATGCAGTGACGTTGGCTTATTTAAAAGCGGGTGATCATGTCGTGTGTTCACGGGCTGTATTTGGTTCGATTATTTCGCTGTTTGAAAAATATGTCATCAAATTTGGTGTCGATGTTACATTCGTAGATTTGGAAGATTTAGACGGCTGGAAACAAGCGATTCGTCCAAATACACGTCTTTTATTTATTGAAACACCGTCGAACCCATTGGCTCAAGTGGGTGATATGCAGGCAATTGCTGATATTGCTCATGCACATAATGCTTTATTTGCAGTCGATAATACGTTCTGTACTCCAATCTTACAGCAACCCATTAAGTTTGGTGCTGACCTGATTATTTATTCATCAACGAAATATATTGATGGTCAAGGTCGTGCTTTAGGTGGGGCCGTTGTAGGTAAAGATAAATTGGTTGAAGAAATTAACGGTGTTATTCGTACACTGGGTAATTCTATGAGCCCATTTAATGCATGGATCTTCTTAAAGGGTTTAGAAACTTTAAGCTTACGGATGAAAGCACATTGTGCCAGTGCGCAAAAGTTAGCAGAATGGCTCGATGCACATCCAAAAGTTGAAAAAGTGTATTACGCTGGTTTACCAAACCATGAGGGACATGAGCTAGCAAAGAAACAGCAGTCTGGTTTTGGTGGCGTGGTTTCTTTTGTAGTGACAGGTGAGCGTGAGGGGGCTTGGACAGTCATTGACAATACTCGTTTCTTATCAATTACCAGTAACTTAGGGGATGTAAAATCTACGATTACACATCCTGCAACGACGTCTCATGGCAGAATGTCGGCTGAGGCAAAACAGGCAGCGGGTATTAGTGAAGGTTTAATTCGGGTATCTGTTGGTTTAGAAGACATTGATGATATTATTCGCGATATCGCACGTGGTTTAGACTTAATTTAATTTTTAATTTTATGTTCGGAGATTTTAATGAACATTAATATGCTTATGCAGCAAGCACAACGCATGCAAAAAGATATGGAAAGCAATATCAAGAAAGCCAAAGAAGAGCTTGCACAAACAGAAGTGCATGCCGAAGCAGGTGGTGGTTTGGTGAAAGTGACGATGACTTGCCGCAATGTCGTAAAGCGTATCGAAATCAATCCTGAATTATTGCAAGATGATGCAGATATGATTGAAGACTTAATTGCTGCTGCAATGAATGATGCTGCACGTCAAGCAGAAGCAATCACTGAAGAGCGCATGAAAGCTGCAAACTCTGGCGCAGGCTTGCCACCAGGTCTTGCAGGTTTATTCTAATAAAGGAATACCTATAGTGTTTAGTGATCGTTTCGATCAATTGGTACAAGCTTTACGCATTTTGCCAAGTGTTGGGCCGAAGTCGGCTCAACGCATGGCGCTTCACTTGATTATGAAAAATCGTGAAGGCGCAATCGGTCTTGCACATGCTTTAAATGAAGCCACGAGCTATATTCATGAATGTAGCTTGTGTCACTCTCTGACGGAAAATGAAGTCTGTGATATTTGTGTCTCGCATGAGCGTGATGATCAATTGCTCTGTGTGGTTGAGTCACCAGCAGATGTGATGGCAATTGAACAAAGTGGCAGTTTTCGCGGTAAATACCATGTATTAGGAGGGCATTTATCTCCACTTGATGGTATTGGTCCAGAAGAAATTGGTATTCCGTATCTGATTCAGCGTTTAAGCGATGGTAAAGTAACGGAAGTAATTTTGGCGACCAATGCAACTGTTGAGGGTCAAGCTACAGCACACTATTTGGTGGAGGCAACGAAGCATTTGCCTATTCAAATGACCCGTATCGCACAAGGCGTACCACAGGGTGGTGAACTTGAATATGTCGATAGTCATACTTTAAGCCAAGCTGTACATAACAGAATGCGAATGAAATAAGTATTTCGATACTTGTTTCATTTTTTATTTTGATACGAAAAATGCTTTAGTAAGATAAAAAAAATATTAATTTGAGTTTGGTTGTATAAAAAAATCACAAAAAACGGCAAATAATTAAAAAACCAATAGAAATCTTGATAGCTAAATGATCTTATTCAGGTAAGATAACCCAAAAGAGCATCTAGCATTAGACGCAGTAGGATATGTTTCAATTTATTCAGCATCAACAAGACCTTATTCCAGTCTTAGAAAAAATGGATCGTAACGCAGTCTACGGACTCGATACAGAATTCATAAAAGTCGACACCTTATGGCCAAAGTTGGGTGTATTCCAAATCAATGTCGCAAATGATATTTATTTACTCGATGGGACAACACTCGATTTAACTGAATTTTGGAATAAACTTTTTCGCGCACAGCAAAATGTCTTTCATGCCTGTAGTGAAGATATCGACTTGATTTATCATTATGCGCAGCATAAAACCTTAAACAACGTATTTGATACTCAAGTTGGCATGTCGTTTTTAGGACATGGCTTACAGGTTAGCTATCAAAATGCATTGAAGCAAATGTTGGATGTCGACATTGATAAAGGGGAGACCCGTTCGAATTGGTTGGCACGCCCACTCAGCCCTGCACAACTCAGCTATGCTGCAAATGACGTGCTGTACTTGATGAATCTTTCAGAAAAAGTTAAACAAGAACTAAATTCAAAGTCACTCCTCAACTTTGCTCTCGAGGACTGTCAGCATCTAACGCAAGAAATTGCGACAGAAACACCTTTGCATTTACTCTATCAAGATATTGGTAACTATCGACATTCACGTCGTCAGTTAATGCAGTTGCAACAGTTGGCAGTATGGCGTGAACAGATGGTAAAAGCACTTAATACGCCACGTAGTTTTATTTTAAAGAATGCAACCATGATTGATCTGGTTGAGAAGAATCCGAAAAATGCTTTCCAGTTATCAGGCGTTAAAGATATACGTCCAAACATTGTGAGAGAACATGGTAAAACCATTTTAGATCTGGTGAAGTTTTTACCTGAGCAAGCGGATTGGCCACTACGCATGGCACGACCAATTCGACATTCCTCAAAAGATGTTGGTGAAAAAATTGATCACTTAATTCAAAATGTCGTGGATGAGACCACGATTCCTAAAGAAGTGCTGATGCGCAAAAAGTGGATGAATGCCTTACATCAGCATGTGGTTTTTCATAATGATGAACAAGATTTGCCTGACTACTTATTGGGCTGGCGTTATGAACTATTGACTCAGCCTTTGATTCAACTATTGCGCCGTGATGAAAGTTATCTTTCTACCCAAATGAAAGTCATGGATTAATAATTAGTCAATTGGTCTCAAGTTTAGATATTTATACAAAATCACGACTGATGCGTTAATCATGACTAATGTCAGTTGCTTTTATTTGATGTATCCTGTGGCTTGAGTTATTTGAGTGCTGTTTTAGATATGCAATGTTCTATTTATAAATCGAGTAAAAAAGATGAAATGTATCTTTATATTGCTCGTCCAACTGAAGCTGATCAAGCAGTTGAATCGTTTAGCCCATTGAATGTTTTGCCTGAAGCTGTTCGTGGTGCATTTGGTCGCGCAAGTTTTGTGATGGATCTTGAATTGAGTGAAGCACGTAAATTAGCACGTGTAAATGTATTGCATGTCATGGACTCAATCCAAACTCAAGGCTTCTTTTTACAAATGCCTCCAGAAGGATTGATTAATCCGAACGCAGTAGAGCCAGAAGGCCTCCGTGGCGCATAAAGTATAATTCAGGAGTTGTACAGTGGATAGTTTTCTTTCAATACTTGATTCAATTCCTGAAGACAGCATCGCTGTCACAGTATATCTTTTAGGCAGTCTGCTGATTTTGTGGTGTTGGTATTCCATTGCCACACGCCTGCCTAAGCTGTTGGGTGGCATTACATGGATGATGATCTTTGCCATCTTATTGACACCAACAGTTTCTGAAGGTCCAAATGCAGCAATTGCACCTGCCATTTTTGGTTTGTTATTTGGTGTGTTAACTAAAGACTCACCACTCATTTGGTCTAATTTGTCATTGATTCTGTTTGTCATGGGTGTGGGGCTTGTGATCGGTTTCTTTTGGTCAAAATATGTGGCAAATAAAACCAAAGCAGTTGTCAGTAACCCTCATTCACCACTGTAATTAATAAAAAAATAAGGTTTAATCATGTCTGTTGAAACGCAACAATTTACGGGTACAGATCAGTACATTGCTACCGATAGTTTAAAACTTGCTGTAAAAGCTGCACGTAGTTTGCAAAAGCCTTTATTGGTCAAAGGTGAGCCGGGTACGGGTAAAACTTTACTGGCAGAACAAGTGGCTGAAAGCTTAGGCTTAAAATTATTGACTTGGCACATCAAGTCAACCACAAAAGCTCAGCAAGGTTTATATGAATATGATGCGGTTTCGCGTTTGCGTGATAGCCAATTGGGTGACGACCGTGTTTATGACATTAAAAACTATATTAAACCGGGTAAATTGTGGGAAGCGTTCACCAGTGAAGAACGCTGTGTTTTATTGATTGATGAAATTGATAAGGCAGATATTGAGTTTCCAAATGACCTATTGCATGAATTGGACAAGATGTCTTTTTATGTATATGAGACGGGCGAAACTATTACAGCATCACAACGTCCAATTGTGATTATTACTTCAAATAATGAAAAAGAACTACCAGATGCATTTTTGCGCCGTTGTTTTTTTCACTATATTGAATTTCCAGACGAAGCGACTATGCGTGAAATTATTGATGTACATTTCCCGCAAGTTTCAACGGCTTTGGTCAATGAGGCTTTGCAAATTTTCTTCAAATTACGTCAAGTTCCGGGTCTAAAAAAACCACCATCGACTTCAGAGCTTATTGATTGGTTAAGCTTGCTGATGGCAGATGACATGCCAGAAGATGTATTGCGTAATCATGACAAATCCAAAGCAATTCCGCCTTTGTATGGTGCGCTCATTAAAAACGAACAAGATGTGCAGTTGCTTGAACGTTTAGCCTTTATGTCACGTCGTTAAAGGAGAAACACGCATGTTTGTGCGCTTGTTTTATACCTTACGTAAATACGGTGTTCCTGTCTCAACACGTGAACTAATTGATCTGAATGAAGCTGTAGCTTCAGGTTTAGTCTTTGCCGATCAAGACGAATTTTATCAACTCGCCAAAACCATTATGGTGAAGGATGAACGCTTCTTTGATAAATTTGACCGAGGCATGAAGGACTATTTTGATGGCATTTCAACTTTTGATTTGGATGATTTACTCAATAAAGTCCAACAGCTCCCTAAAGATTGGTTTGATTTAGAACTCTTAGAAAAACATTTAACTCCAGAGCAGCGTGAAGAGTTAAAAAAAGCGGGTTCATTAGAAGAACTGATGAAAATGCTGGAAGAACGTCTACGGGAACAGCATAAAAAACATCAGGGTGGAAACAAAATGATTGGCACGGGAGGAACCTCTCCTTTTGGTGCTTATGGTGATCATCCAGAAGGGGTACGTATTGGCGGGCCGGGACGTAAACGTTCTGCTGTAAAAGTTTGGGAACAACGCAAATATCAGAACTTGGATGATGAGCAGATTCTCGGTACTCGTCAAATGCAAATGGCACTGCGACGTTTGCGCAAGTTTGCGAGACAAGGGGCTGCTGAAGAGTTGGACATTAACGGCACGATTCGTGAAACGGCGAAGCAAGGCATACTTGATGTGCAACTTGTACCTGAGCGCCGTAATCGTATTAAAGTTTTAATGTTATTTGATGTGGGTGGGTCGATGGATTCACACATTGCTCAATGCGAGAAACTTTTCAGTGCAGCGAAAACTGAGTTTAAAACTTTAGAATATTTCTATTTCCATAACTGTTTATATGACTATGTGTGGAAAGATAATGTTCGCCGTTCTACTACGCGCATGAATACATGGGATTTATTCAATACTTATGGACGCGACTATCGTGTGATTGTGGTGGGAGATGCTTCAATGGCACCCTATGAGCTCAATTCAGTTGGTGGTTCGGTTGAGTACATGAATGACGAGGCAGGAAGTGTTTGGCTACACCGCCTACGCAATCATTTTGAGAAAACTGCATGGTTAAATCCAGAAGAAGATCGTTATTGGCATTACACCCATACGATTGGTTTAATTAAGCAAATTTTTGAAGATCATATGTACCCAATGACTTTAAAAGGCGTTGAGGATATGACTAAGTATTTAGCTCGCTAACTGACTGATATAAAGCAAATTTAAAAAATAGGATCGTCAAATGGATCATCAAATAAACGGTATTGCTTTGCCCAACACAGAGGGCTTTTTTGGGGCTTATGGTGGACAGTTTATTCCTCCACATTTGAAAGAGGCAATGGACGAGATTAATGTTGCTTACACAAAAATCCGTGAAACTGAGGCATTCCAAACCGAGCTTGCTGATCTTTTTGCGCACTATGTTGGTCGTCCAAGTCCTTTGTTTTATGCGAAACGCTTATCTGAACAGTTGGGTGGGGCACAGATTTACCTTAAACGTGAAGACTTAAACCACACAGGCGCACATAAAATTAATCACTGTTTGGGTGAAGCACTACTTGCAAAATATATGGGCAAAACCAAAGTTATTGCAGAAACGGGTGCAGGACAACATGGCGTTGCACTAGCAACAGCCTGTGCTTTGGTCGGTATTCCATGTGAAATCCACATGGGGCAGGTCGATATTGAAAAAGAACATCCCAATGTCGTCAAGATGAAAATTCTCGGTGCAACACTTATTTCAGTAACACGTGGTACTGCAACACTCAAAGATGCAGTAGATAGTGCTTTTGAAGAGTATTTAAAAGACCCAACCAATTATATTTATGCTATTGGCTCTGTTGTAGGACCGCATCCATTTCCAATGATGGTACGTGATTTCCAGTCGATTATTGGTAAAGAAATTAAAGAGCAAACGCATGAGCGTTTTGGTTCAAACCCTGATTATGTAGTCGCGTGCGTGGGTGGTGGCTCGAATGCTATTGGAGCTTTCACAGCATTTTTAAACGATGCAGATGTGAAATTGATTGGTGTAGAGCCTGCTGGTCATGGTTTGGATACCGATATGCACTCAGCAACCTTAACTTTAGGGAAGCCAAGTCAAATTCATGGTATGGCATGTTATGTCCTTGAAGATGAGCAGGGTGAACCGTTACCAGTACATTCCATCGCTTCAGGTCTCGACTATCCTGGTGTTGGTCCACAGCATAGTCTGCTGAAAGATTTAGGTCGTGTCGAATACACCACTGCAACTGATCAAGAATGTTTAGATGCATTTATGCGCTTGTCTCGTGTTGAAGGGATTGTTCCCGCACTTGAAAGTTCACATGCAGTGGCATGGGTACTTCGTGAAGCGCCAAAGCTCAGTAAAGATTTAAAAATTGTGGTCAATATTTCTGGTCGTGGTGACAAAGATGCAGACTATGTTGCAGCTAAATTGGGCTTAAATTGAGTTAAAGCTGATAGGTTTGTATAAAAAATCCCTGCTTAACGCAGGGATTTTTTATTTTAAATTATTGTTTTATAGTATTTTCCCAATATAAAACTTAGAGCTAACCTGAAATATATTGCTGGAGTTGATCAATCAATTTCTTTTGGTCATCCATCGCGGCTTTAACCAAATCTCCAATAGAAATAAAGCCGATTAAGATACCTTCTTCAACCACAGGCAAATGACGTAAATGACGGTCAGTCATAAGATCTAAGCATTCTTCGACAGTTACAGAGGTTGTGACGGTCAGCACTTTTGCTGTCATAATTTCTTTGACGGTAGTTTGTTTTGAACTACGTTCCATCAACATGACTTTGCGCATGTAATCGCGTTCAGACAATATACCAACCACTTGTTGTTCATGAGTGACCACAACCGCACCAATACCTTTATCTGCCATAAGTGAAATTGCTTCAAATACTGTAGCATCAGGGCTAATGGTGAAAATATCTTTATGTACTTTATCATGTAAGACTTGAGCGACATTGGTCATAGGATATATCCTTTTGTTGTGGTTATTGTTTTATATTTAAATTAACGCGAATTTTAAAAAAAGCAAATACTTTGCAGTCATTTCTGCCAACAAGATAAACAACTTCTCTGTGTTTATCTTTTAGGATCAGAACTAAGCTGGCAATAAAATACTGTCATTAAAGAAAAAGTGACGCATTTGAGACGTACTGAGTTTAATACGTTTTGTACCATTACATAGTGCGGGTGTTACGTTTAAACGTGAAAGTGTTGGAAGTAAAGCGCTTTGAAAATCATGCGGGGTGATTTTTTTAGGCACATAGTTTGGCCAGTGAAGTTGAGCATATTGGTGTGCATGTAAGCCATTGAGCCAGAAAGGGAAAACATAGTCATCATGATCCGAAGTCATCGCCCAACCTTGTTGTTCGGGGTGGTAAAGTCCCCATAGGATACCGCAGTACATCATGCCTCTTAAAATATTAATTTTTAAATATAAATGATTTGAAATAGGTTGTAGTTTCAAAATTTTGTACATAGCCTTATGTCGTGTAAGAAACATGAGCCCATTTTAAATAAATAAGATGAAAGTTCAGTGTAAGCTTTGCATTACTATGTAAATAAATATGTCATTTCAAAATGTTAGGTTCAAAAAAAAACGCCACCTAAGTGACGTTTTATTATGCTTTCATGGTGGCAAGTTGTTGCCAATATTGTGCTTTAAGCGAGTCGCGTTCTACGCGGAAACCTTGGTAATAAAGCTCAGCTAAAAATAGGGCAGCTTTACCGTGACCAGCACGAGCAACGCTTTCTAACTGTTGTACCGCTTCGACAAAGTTCATTTGTGATTGAATGGTGTTTACTGCATCCGCATACGCATGTTCTAGGTCATGATGAGAGATTTGTTGAATCATATTAAGCTCCTTATTCTAATTATGATCACTTAAAGGTATTTTTACCTTTAGATATAAATATCACGCTAATGTTAAATATTTATTACAAATTGCTTGAATTGTCAAATATATTGTCACTTATACTTTATATATTACAGTTTACATGATTAAACAATGAACAGTCAAAAGATTGAATATGATAATAAAACAGGAAACTGTAATTTATAAGGAGAATAACATGACAAAGACATTAGACGGTTTTGAATTTGATATGCCTCCAACTGTTTCGCAAATTGTCGCATTGGCACAGTATCACCGCACACAATTAGATGAAGCAGTTTTCCATCAAGAAATTCATCTCGGGGATTTTTGTTTGGCACAGCGTAAAAGAGTATACGATTTCACAAGACAGCTTGATGAAAATCAACGGGTTGATTTTTATGAAACCTACAATGGCGAACTGGTACGAATTGCCGATGATGACCCAGCTCATCCTTCTGATGCAGAAAATGGCGTAGGGGCTTTCGCCATTGTCATTGCATTGGTTGTGATTGCCTTGGTCCTTTATTTCGCAGTGATTCGTAGCATTGTTAGCTAAGCTTCATGTTTGGAAACAAGATGACTTGCTGAAATTATGTTCTCTTTAACCATTAATGGGGATATTTTTCAGCATTTCAACTTGTGATTCTGCAATTCGCTACTTACACTAGTTCAACTAGAGGTAGGTTATGCATATTGCGATCCAAAAAATTTTTAAACTAAAAACACAGATTACACTGGTACAAATCTATAATGGTCTCATGTTATTGATCATTCTGGTCATTCTGCTGATATCTAGCTTCGCTTTGTCTCGACCTATTTCTCCAACCCAATTTGAAAATGTCAGTCGTTTGTCGCATCAAGCTGTTTTCCCAGAAACTCAAGAGATGGCGCAAAGCCTTATTCAGGAAACCCGCATTACTTATATTGATTATTTTAGATTAATGCAGGCTCATCAGTTTGAGCAGAGTCGGGCAAAGCAGCTTCCGGCATTGGCTCCAGAGGTTCAATAATTGCAGGAATCTGATCAGGATGAGGTATGCTTTGCTTGATATTGGGATCAAGATTTAGCTCTAAAATATGTCTAAGTTGAACTTTGTCTAAGCTCTTACTTACAATAACTAAGGTAAGCTTTTCAGGGTGCAAGTGTTTACGTATCGCATTTTGAACATCTGTTGGGCTAATCTCGGCGAGACGTTTCGGATAGTCAGACAAATAGTTAATATTTTGATGATAAAAACCCATAGAACCCAGTTGGGCATTGATATTGGCATTACTACTAAAGCTATTGGGTAAGCTACGTAACATACCAGCTTTGGTTTCTTCGAGTTGCTGTGCGTCGATGGGTTGGCGAACAAAGTCGACCAGTGCTTTATGCGCTACTTGGATACTGTCCATCAGCTGATCTTGTTGGGTTGAATAGCTCAAGCTAAAGCTCCCAGCGGTCTGACTAAATGTAAAACTACTGTTTGCACTATAGGTATAGCCTCGTTTGACGCGAAGTTCTTTCATTAAGACTGAATTAAATCCGCCACCACCAAACATGCGGTTAGCCAGTTCGAGTGCTAGGCGGTCAGGGTCATCACGTGTGGTGGAGAGGTGTCCCATCGTGACGTGAGCTTGTGCTGAATTAAATACAATATGTTGAATATCAAAGTCTGATTTGTCTTGTGGAACGGCAAGTGTTTTTGCAGTTTCTCCTTGCGGAAGTGCGGCACTGATTCGTTCAGCCAGTTTTTGGGCTTGTTTTACGCTGAGTTGGCCTGTAAGGGCTATGTTCATATTTTTGCTGACCAAGAATTCATCACGAAACTTTTTTAAATGTTGTGTACTAATTTTTTTAATGCTGCCATTGGTACCAGTAATCGGTTCTGCATAGGGGTGCGAACCATATAATGCACGGTAAAAGCGAATACTCATCAAACGACTTGGGCTTTCTTTGAGTTGTTTTTGTCCTACTTGAGTATTACTCACCATTAAGTGAATACTGTTGTTTTTGAAGGTGGAATCTTTTAGGACTTCAAGCATGGTGTTGACAGCTGCATCAAGCTTCTTTGGATCAGATAGAGAACGCAGTCGAACCACAAACATGTCTCGATGTGCAGCCATACTAAAACGTGCACCGACGTGTTCAAAGGCGTTGGCAATCTCTACAGCATCATGTTGAGTTGTACCTTCATCCATCAACTGTGCCGCCATATTTGCTACGCCATAAAGTCCTTTTTCGACTTCTATATCCCGTGCAGAACCTGCATTAAAGGTGAGTTGAATATCTACCATTGGAAGGGCTGGTGATTCGACGAATAAACTTCGAACTTTGTATTTATTTTTTAGCTCATGGACATGCGGCGCTGTGTAGAGTTCAGCTGTTTTGACTTGTTTTAGGCTTTGTAATGACGAAATAGACTGTAATGAATTTGGATCATCATTGGTTATAGGATTTGTATTGATTTCTGCAATTACATTGGTCGTACAAAGGGCAGACAATGCAAGAAATAAAAGCTTAGACTTTGACATATTATTCTCCATCATTTTTCTGCCTGAGTTTCTGGTTGGAGGTATAAGGTGCTTAAGTTATTTTTTATAAAAGACGTTTGGCTGACTCGTTGAATGTCTTCTGGCGTGATGGCCTCATAACGCTGTGGAAGTTGATCCATTATGCGGTAATCAATACCGTTTACCGCTAAATTTCCGATCAGTTTGGCTTGCCCGACTATGTCATCTTGGCCATAAATAAGATTGGCAACAAAGCGTGTGCTAATACGTTCTAATTCTTTAGGATTAACAAGTTCTGTTTTGAGTAGGTCAATTTCTTGCTCTATGGCTTTTTGTAGTTCGGGCAGTGTTACGCCATTTACAGGTAGTGCTGAGATGGTGAATAAACTGTCACCACGGTTATAGGGGTCATAGCTCACGCTGAGTGCGGTAGCCAGCTTTTTGTCACGAACAAGGCGCTGTTGCAACCTGGAACTGACTCCGCTATCTAATAAGCTGCGAATGAGTGTGAGCGCGTAAACGTCTTCTGAATTGGTTGTTGTTGCAAGTGATTTGACATTCCAAGCCATATATAAATTGGGCACTTCAACATTGCTATACTGTTCCATGTGACGGTAGCCAATGTTTTCAAACTCAGTCACATCATTGCGTACAGGTGTAGGCTGACTTTTGATATCGCCAAAGTATTTTTGAACTTGTCTAAGGGCAGATTCTGCATTGACATCACCCACAATTACCAAGATCGCATTATTGGGGCTATACCATTTTTGATACCACTGTTTAACATCATCTAGAGTGATATTTTGCAAGTGTTTCATGTGTCCGATGACGGGTTGACGATAATGGCTAGTTGGGTAAGAAATCCATTTGAAACGTTCGAACGCGAGTGAACGTGGGTTGTCATCGGTACGTAGGCGTCGTTCTTCCATCACCACTTTAATTTCAGGGTCAAAGTCTTGTTGGCGTAGCAGAAGATTGTTCATGCGGTCGGCTTCTAGCTCTAAAGCCATCGGGAAGTATGTTTTTGGATAAAGCTGATAGTAATTGGTGTAGTTGGTAAATGTGGCCGCATTGACATTGCCACCATAGATACGACTCAAGCGACTGAATTCGTCGTTCGGTACTTTAGATGTTCCTTTAAACATCATATGTTCTAGTACATGAGAGATACCTGTTGTATTTCCTGACTCATCAGTGCTACCGACTTTGTACCAAATTTGGGTCATGACCATTGGGGAGCGGTGATCTTCACGGATAATCACCTGTAAGCCATTGCTTAAAGTAGTTTCAAAACTGCTGCGAGTAAGCTCACTACGTATTTGTGCATAGCTTGTTATAGGTAAACAAAGTAGAGTTAAACCCAGTGCAACTAAATTTTTTTTATAAGAATGCGTGACTAATAAGTGATGCATATAAAATTGGGGCTCAGGTTGAAGTGAAAGCATTTCAATAAATAACCATTCTTAAGAAAAATGCGAAGTAGATCAAGCACCAGAAGTATTGATTTGTTAAGTGTTTACATAAAGTATTGTTACTAAGCGAAAGCCTATCTTTTATGGTAGAATCCGTCTTTTTTAACGCAGTGCTTTTCAAGGATTCGGCATGCAACAGCAATCTAATGAGCAGAACAAATTTTTGATTGATGCTGATATCGGGGATGACGATGTCACATTACCAAGTTTACCTGTGGTCAATGTGCCAATCGTTGAAACAAAAGAGCAAACAGTTGTTAGTCCAGTTGTGGTTGCTGAAACAAGCTCAGAAGAAGCAGAGGCGTCTGCAAAAGGCGGTTTCTTTAGCCGTATGAAAGAAGGGTTAACCAAAACCCGTAAAAACCTTGCTGATGGTATGGTCAATATTTTGATCGGAGGTAAGGAGATTGATGATGAACTGCTTGAAGAAGTTGAAGAGCAACTTTTAGTTGCAGACATTGGTGTTGATGCAACGAAAACCATCATTACCAACTTAACTGAACGTACTGCACGTGGTGATTTAATTTATTCGCATTCATTGTATAAAGCGCTTCAAGAAGAGTTGGTAGCGTTACTCGCGCCGCGTGTTAAACCTTTGCATATTGACCCAAACAAAACACCGTATGTGATTTTGGTGGTGGGTGTAAACGGTGTAGGTAAAACCACAACTATTGGTAAATTGGCAAAGCGTTTACAAGGTGAAGGCAAAAAAGTGATGCTTGCTGCGGGGGATACTTTCCGTGCGGCGGCGACCGAGCAGCTTCAAATTTGGGGCGAGCGCAATAATATTGCCGTAGTTGCACAAGGTCATGGTGCTGACAGTGCTTCTGTAATTTTCGATGCGTTTGAAAGTGCACGTGCCAAAGGGATTGATGTTTTAATTGCAGATACCGCAGGCCGTTTACATAACAAAGGTCATCTCATGCAAGAGTTGACCAAAGTAAAACGTGTCATGCAAAAAATTGATGCAACTGCGCCACATGAAGTTATGTTGGTGGTTGATGCAGGAACAGGTCAAAATGCGATTAATCAAGTAGAAATGTTTGATGAGGCGGTTGGTTTGACAGGTCTAACGATTACCAAACTCGACGGCACTGCGAAAGGCGGTGTGCTGTTTAATATTGCCAGTCGTACGCATGTTCCAATTCGTTTCATTGGCGTGGGTGAGAAAATTGACGACTTACGCCCTTTCTCTGCAAAATCCTTTGTTGCTGCTTTGTTTGAAACAGAGAAATAAGCTTGAACAACACTATTTTTAAAGTGTTAGATCAGTCACATAAACTCCGCTAAATGCGGAGTTTATTTTTTTATTCAATTTGTTTGTTTTAAAACAAACATTTAGGAATCACATAGTAAATATAAGTAATTCTCCTGCGATTACACTAACGCCTAACACAATAGGCATCACTGTACATTTTGGGGAACACGGTATGGCTTTATTACATAAAATTGGACAAGTTCTAACAAAGGATTTAACCAAAGACTTAAAATTTAAAAAAAATCACAAAGAAGACCTAAAACAAACCATATTTATCGATCAACTAAAAAAGCGCCGTAGTATTTATGTTTTAGGGAAGCGTGTACATTTAAGTCAGGTGTATTTAGCTGAATTGATCCAAGAGGCCGTGCGAAGTTGTCCTTCGGCACATAATTCACAAAGTACTTGTATTGTGATTTTAATGGGCGATGCGCATCATCACTTTTGGAATGTCGTAAAAGAAGTGCAACGCAAGTTAGTCCCTGCGCATATTTTTGCTGGTGCAGAACTGAAGGTTGATCAATGCTCGGCAGGATTTGGTACAGTTCTATTTTATGAAGATCAGCAGATCATCCAACAGTTACAAAAGAAAATTCCTTTTGATGCGGCAGAATTTCCAGTTTGGTCTGAGCAAGTTTCAGGTATGGCCCAATATGCTGTATGGACATGTTTAGCAGATGCGGGTTTGGGTGCGTCATTACAACATTATAACCCGAGTATTGACGCTGACATTTTAAAAGTTTTTGAGATTCCAAAACATTGGCTGTTACGTGCGCAATTGGTCTTTGGTTCGATAGAGGAAAAAACCGCTGAAAAAGAACAGCATAAAGATGAAGAACGCTTTATGATTTATGCTTAGTGGATTGACGGTGAGATTGAGCTAATCGAGTATTTATGTTTTAAATCATGAGCGAATTAAGATTGTTCTATTTTTAAGACACTATGTCGCTCAATTAAGCATGTTCAAATTTAAAATAATGATTATGATAAATACGAATCACATATAACGAGATCGAGAGATCATTGAGGAAAATAACATGTCATTTTTAGACCAAATCAAACAGCGTCGCACTATTTATGCAATTGGTAAAAATGTTGATTTAACACCAGCAAATATCGAGTCACTCATTAAGGAAGCTGTAAATCACAGTCCATCGGCATTTAACTCACAGACTTCCCGTATTGTGACTTTATTTGGTGAGTCGCATTTACAGTTTTGGAATATCGTACGTGAAACTTTACGTAAAATTGTTCCTGAAGCTGCGTTTGAGGCGACAAATAAAAAGCTTGATAGTTTTTCAGCAGGCTATGGCACGGTTTTATTTTATGAAGATCAGGATGTTGTAAAATCATTACAAGAACAGTTTGCACTTTATGCAGATAACTTCCCCGTTTGGTCTGAACATTCCTCTGCAATTGCTCAGTTTGCTGTATGGACAGCTTTATCTGAACACAACATTGGTGCGTCATTGCAGCACTACAACCCAATCGTAGATGCTGAAATCGCGGAGCTTTTTGAAATTCCTAGTAATTGGAAATTGCGTGCACAACTTGTTTTTGGTTCTATTGAAGCACCTGCGGGTGAGAAAACATTTATGGCGGAAGCGGATCGCTTTAAAACATTCAATTAATAGCTAGTTTTTAAAATGAAAAAGAGCAGAGTAGATCTGCTCTTTTTTGTTTGGGTATTTATCTTTAAAATATAAAAGCTTAGCAATATATATTGTAGTTGTAGGTTGGTTCTAGGCTCAGAAATTGTCATAAAATTGTCATTTATACACTGCATAGTGCAACTAAACTTTAATAAACAACGGATAGAGTGTAAAAATGACCTTACGTGCAACCCTTGCAACAGTAGTATTGATGTTGAGTACTTCCGCATTTTCAGCAGTAACCATTACCGCGCCTGAAGAAATTAAAATTGAAGGTTTAAATGGGCAAGAGGTCAAGAGTCGTTTATTTAGTTCAGACAGTACATATAGTATTGATGCAGGCGAAAATATTATCAGTGTTCGTTATATCCAGTTCTTTGAAGAGCATCCTGGCATTGGTTCGCATGATATTGTTCGCTCTGGTGTGGTGAACATTAAAACTCCAATTCTACAAGATCAGCAGACCTATCGTTTAGCTTTACTCAATCCGCCACAAAACCATGATGATGCAAAGGCATATGCTAAACAGCCCGTTTTTGGTTTATATGATGCCAAGAATCAATTGTTGGTCGAACAAAAAGGCAGTAAAACGCAAAGCTCTGGCATTCTGAAAAATTTATTTAATGATGCGCCAACTGATCTCACTCAAAAAGCAACTACGATTGCGCAGCCTGCACCGATATATACGTCACAAGCAGTGGTAGGAAAAGCTGAAGTAGTGAAACCAAAAGATCTGCCAAGTGCTAACAATGCTCAGCAATTAATTAATACTTGGAAAAGTGCATCGAAATCTGAACGCCAAGCGTTTATGACTTGGTTAGCTGAACAAGCACAATAATCTACTCACTAAATAATAAAAAACAGCATTAGCTGTTTTTTATTATTTAGATAGCGCATTTATATAGTGGATAAACTGCAAATATTGTCTATAATTTAATCTAAAATAGATATTTTGATTTAAAAATAACCAGTCAGGTGGTTTTCTTGAAATATTTATATGAATGGGCTTGCGTTACAAATAAAACCATATAGAATACGCAGCACACCAACGCAATATAGTGAACAACTTGAGGTGGAGGTCTTAATGGTGACGAACCATTGAGAAGAT